>CAZLBQ010000019.1:16447-25398 GCA_964557745.1 uncultured Anaerolineales bacterium | reverse complement strand
CGCCCTGTTGGGCGGCGCCACACGCCGCCAGCAGGGCCGCCAGGGCCAGGAGCAAGAGGGGGGTCAATCGTTGCATGTGGTTCTCCTTCGTCATGAACGGACAGGTCGGACGCGGTGCTATCCAGTAGCCCCTCGTGGGCGGGGAGCGGCTATCAGGTAGCGGACGTTGCTAGTGCTTGAGGATGTTGTTGAGGAACTGCCGGGTACGGTCGTGACTTGGGTTAGTGAACAGAACTTCCGGCGTCGCGATTTCGACGATCTGGCCGTCGTCCATGAAGACCATGCGGTGGGCGACGGAGCGGGCGAAACCCATCTCGTGCGTCACCACAACCATCGTCATGCCGCGCTTCGCCAGATCGACCATCACGTCCAACACCTCTTTGATCATCTCCGGGTCCAGGGCCGACGTCGGCTCGTCGAAGAGCATGATCTTGGGTTGCATGGCAAGGGAACGGGCGATGGCGACGCGCTGCTGCTGGCCGCCGGAGAGTTGGGCCGGGTACGCGTCGGCCTTCTCTGGAATGCCGACCGTCTCCAGCAGGTCGCGCGCGATGCGCTCGGCCTCGCGGCGGTCTACCCCTTTGACCTTGGTCGGGGCCAGTGTGATGTTCTCCAGCGCCGTCAAGTGGGGGAAGAGGTTGAAGAGCTGGAAGACCATGCCGACTTCCTGGCGCAGCTTGTTAATCGGCGCGCGCGGGTCGTGGACTGGGACCCCATCGACCCAGATTTCCCCTTGCTGGATGGGTTCCAGTCGGTTGATGCAGCGAATGGTCGTACTCTTCCCAGAGCCGCTCGGCCCGAGGATGACGACCACCTCGCCTTCTTCCACCTCGAGGTTGATGTCCCGCAGGACATGGTGTTGACCAAACCACTTGTTCACGTTACGCAGGTTGATAATGGGCATAGCTGCCTCGAGGGAAGGGGTCCAACAGGATAACACGGTTTTAGCATAACCTAAGCCTCTTGTCAAGCCTGCCAACGTCGCGCGGAATCGACAGCCCGCGGCGGTTCATGCTGCGCTTGACGGGAAGGGTATGTTGAACTAGCATTTATTGACGAGAGGCGCCCCCAGCCCACTCTGCTATTCCTCTCCGAACGCCCCTCATCCCAGTACGTTATACGCCGCGCCGTTGGACGCTTGACAGTGACACATACGGGCCGCCTTTCTGCGTCAAATCCCACCCTCGCCCCCGACTCGGCTGTTCGCGCCGCCCTGACCGACGTCTGGCAGGCGGCGCGCCGACGCGGGGCGCGGGGCGTTGCCCTGTACACCGGGGCCGGGGGCCGCGGGACGTGCCAGGCAGCGCATGGCGAGGATGTCACCTTCCCGCCTGATGTCACGTCCGTCGCGCCCGGCTCCGCGGCCGGTGACGAGACGCTGGCGGCGGTCGTACCCCCCCGGCGGCAAGAGACGCCGCGAGACGATGGTCACCTCCTCGGTCTAGCGTGGCTGGCCCTCGGCCCCCAAGCGAGTCTGGGCTGGTTGGCGGTGGCACTGGCGGGCGAGGCCACGGCTGACGACTTGACCGGCCGCCGTTGGGCCGCTGTGCGTCGCGCCGCCGAGGCCCTCGCGCTGGCGCTGGACCGCCAACGCCTGGCCGACGAATTGACCTGGAGCCAGACCGAGACCGCCATCCTCAACCGCGTCTCGCGCCTCGTCAATTCGTCCCTCAGCCTTGGCTCGACATTCGAGACCATCGCCAATGAGTTAGCCGCCGCGTGCGACTACCCCTGGGTCACGATCTATCGACGGGTCGGCGACCTGCTGATCCGTGAGGCCAAGCACGGCCGAGACGACGGCGTGTCGACGACGCGTATCCCCATCGGGCGCGGCATCGTCGGGCGCGCGGCGCGAACCGGCCGCACCCAGTGGGCGCCCGATGTCAACGCCGACGCCGACTATCTCCCCGCCCTGAACGGCGTGCGGAGCGAAATCGCCGTTCCGCTGTGTACCGCTGGGCGTATCCTGGGGGTGCTCAACGTCGAGAGCCATGCCGCGCGGCCCCTGGCCGCGCGCGATGTGCATCTCCTGGAAGCGCTGGCCGAGCAGATGAGCGTCTCCATTGAGAACGCCCGGCTGTACGGCGAGGCCCAACAACGGCTGGCCGACCTGGAGGCGCTGTGGAACGTGTCACTGGACGTCAGCGCGCGCCTCGACCTGCCGACCCTACTCCAGCTCGTCCTCGAACGGGCGGCCGGCACGACCGCGGCGAGCACGGGCGCGGTGTATCTGGTCGAGCCGCATCAGGCGTGCCTGACGCCCATCGCGGTCTATCACCCGTTCGCGACCACAGCCTGTCGACCCCTGGCCGAGGCGGGCGCGCTGGGTCAGGTGGTCGAGACCAAGGCTGCCTGCGTCATCCCTGATTATCAAGCCTGGCCGACGCGGGACGCCCTACCCGAATTCGCCGCGGCCCGCGCGGTGTTGGGCGTGCCGCTTGTGTGGGACAAGACCGTGCTAGGCGTCCTCGCCCTCGCCCATTCCGCACCCGATGACGTCTTCACGCCGGCCCAGCAGCAGGCGGTCGCGCTGTTGGCGGCGCAGGCCGCGTCGGCCGTCCAGACAGTCCGTCTCTACGAGGCGGAGCAGCGCAAGGCGCGGCGGCTGGCGGCTCTTCATACCATCCATCGCGAGCTGGCCCTATCCCTCAACCGAGACGAATTAGCCCAGCGCATCGTCACCTTGGTGCGGCGGCACTTTGACTATCCCCAGGTGGCTCTCTACCTGGTGGATGGCGACCACCTCCGGCCCGTGGGAGGAGAGGGCGCCTCGGCGTCGCTGAACCTGGGGCAGGGGGTGATCGGCTGGGTGGCGCAGATGGGCCAGTCGTTGCTGGCGCCTGACAGCCGGCCCACGCCAACCCTGACCGCCGCCGGAACCCTCGCCACCACCCGCTCGCAACTCAGCGTCCCCCTCAGTCTGGGCGAACGGGTGCTGGGAGTGCTGGATGTGCAGAGCGAGAAGCCCGCCGCTTTCGATGAGGTGGACGAGGTCGCGCTCGAGGTTGTTGCGTCGCAGGCGGCCGTCGCCCTGACCAACGCCCAACTGTACACCGATATGGCGGCGGCGCGTGCCCGCGCCGAGACCATCCTGCACGCCGCCCAGGTGGGCCTGGTGGAGTTGGACGAGCGGTGGCGGATTGTGACGCTCAATCCGGCCGCCGTCCGTATCCTGGGCGTCGGGCCAGACGCGGCGCGCGGGATGCCTCTGGCCCGTGTCCTGCCCGCCGCCTCGCTCCGTGCCGTGCGCGAGACGCTGGGCGGTCGGGCCGACGACGGACGGGCCGACGATCTGGCGCGCCGCATGACCGAGGTGCGGCTGGCCGAGCGCCAGATCGATTTGCTAGTCGGAGTGGCTCGGCTGCAGCCGGGCTATCTTGTCAGCCTACTGGATGTCACCGCGCTCAAGGAGATTGACCGCCTCAAGAGCGACATTCTCGCCAACTTCTCCCACGAGTTGCGCGCCCCCCTGGCCTCGATCAAGGCGTACACCGAACTCGTGCTCCACTACTCCGACGTCAGCGACACGCCCTCGGTGCAGTTCCTGGCCGTCGTCAACCAGGAGACCGACCGTCTGACGGGGCTGGTGAACGACATTCTCGACATGTCGCGCCTGGAGGCGGGCCGCCCGGAGATGGAGTTCTCGCTGGTTGCGCCGCGCGGGCTGATTGATGAGGTGTTGGCGCTGGTCGCGCCCCAGGCCCATCAGAACGACGTGCGCATCGAGGTCGACATCGCGCCGGATGTGCCGCCCCTCTGGGGGGACCGGCAGTTGCTGTCCATGATATTACGCAATTTGGTGGTAAATGCAGTAAAATATAACCGACCCGGTGGTCGTGTCGCGATCCAGGTTGACGAGGTTACCGAGGGCCAACACGAGCGGTTCAGCCGCCTGCGGGTCCGCGACACGGGCATTGGTATCCCCGCCGCTGCATTGCCGCGCCTGTTTGAAAAATTCTACCGTGTGCGCTCCACGACCGAGTCAGGCATTCAAGGCTCCGGGCTGGGCTTAGCATTAGCTAAGGCCGCCGTTGAAGCGCACCGAGGCAGTATTAGCGTTACCACCGAGGAAGGGGAGGGGACGGAGTTCGCCGTTCTCATCCCGTGTACCAACAAAGCGACGCCACCTTTGACCCAGCCAGCCACCACACGCCGCGCCCATAGTTCTTCAGGGAGAAAATGATGACGACGATGATTCAGACGGAACCGACCAGCACGGAGACTCTGCGAGGCAAGGTCCTGATTGTAGACGACGATCATCGGCTGGTGGATGCCCTCACGCTGTATCTGCAACGCAACGGGTACACGGTGGCGACGGCGCGCGACGGCACGCAGGGGTTGGAAGTCTTCGCCAGCTTTCGCCCCGACCTCGTCGTACTCGACGTTATGATGCCGCGCCTCAACGGCTGGGAAACGTGCCGCCGACTGCGCGAGACGTCGACGGTGCCGATCATCATGCTGACGGCGCGTGGCCAGGAGAACGACCGCGTCATGGGCCTCCGGCTGGGCGCCGACGACTACGTCGCGAAGCCGTTCAGCCTCCGCGAACTAGAAGCGCGGATTGAGGCCGTCCTGCGCCGCGCGCGCATGGTGCAGGCGGCGAGCAGTGGGCCGCTCTACAAGGATGACTTCCTCACCATCGACGCCTCGGGCTGGGATGTCACACGCGAGGGCCAGCCGGTCGACCTGACGGCAACCGAGCGTAAGCTACTCTTCCTGCTCGTGGAGCACGCCGGCGAGGTGCTGAGCGCCGAGACGATCCTGGAGCGGGTGTGGGGTAAGGAGTACGCCGAGCGCGCCGAGTACGTCAAGCTCTACATCTGGCGGCTGCGCCAGAAGCTGGAGCACGACGCCACCGAGCCGCGCTACATTATAACCGAGCGCGGCCGCGGCTATCGTTTCGTGCCTGGCGAGGGCGCGCAGTTGCGCGGCTAACCCACCTCAGTTTCTCACTGACGCGCCACGCGGGTGAAACTTCCTGCGTGGCGCGTCGTGTTTTTAATATGCGCTGAGGGGAAGCGGCACGCGAGTTGCTTTAGCGTGCCGACGAGGTAGATACCCTATGGCTTTTATTCCTATCCCCCGCGTGGCTCAACGCCCCCCCGTATCCATCAACTGGCGCGCCTGGCAGTACAGTGGCGGCAAGCGCGATGTCCGCCTCGACTTCCTGCGCGGCTTCGCCATGCTGGCGATGATCGCCAACCACATCGGCGGCGAGTCGTCGTGGCTCTACGTCGTGACCGGCGGCAATCGCTTCTTCATCTCCGCCGCCGAAGTCTTCGTCTTCATCTCTGGGCTGGTCATGGGCATCATCTACGCGGGCCTGATTGCCCGTCAGGGGCTGCGCGCCGCGCTGCTGAAGACGACGCGCCGCGCCTGGACCCTGTATCTGCTCACGGTGTCCCTGTCGCTGGCCCTGGCCGTCCTGGTAACGCGCTTCCCCGTCGAGTGGACCGCCTACCTCACGCCGACGACGTGGCCCGAGCTGGTCTGGGGGTTAGTCACCACGCAGCGGACGTACATGTTCACCGACGTGTTGCTGCTGTACGCGTTTCTCGTCTTGGCCGCCGGTCCGCTGCTGGCGCTGCTGGCGCGCGGCTATACCGGCCTCGTCCTGCTGCTCTCGTGGGGCCTGTGGGCCTTGTGGCAAGTCGCGCCCGACAGCGTCGTGTTGCCCTGGCCCATCATCGACAACGGTACCTTCCACTTCTCAGCCTGGCAGGTTCTCTTCGTCATGGGGCTGGTGGTCGGCTTCCACCGCCGCGCCCTGGAGAAGCGCCTCGCCCACCTGAACCCCCTGTGGCTCACCGTCGGCGCTGGCGCGCTGCTGACGCTCGCCGTCGGCCTGTACCTGACGCATCTCGCGCCCCTCAGCGGGCTGGGGCAGCCCGACGCGCTCAACGCGCTCCTGTTCGACAAGGCCAACGTCCGGCCCGGCCGTCTCCTCGTCTTCGCCACCTTCATGGTCTTTGCCTACAGCCTGCTGACGCTCGCCTGGACCCCGTTCAAGCGCGCGCTGGGCTGGCTGATCCTCCCCCTGGGCCAGAAGTCGCTGACCGCCTATACCCTGCACCTGTTCGTCGGCGTGCTCCTGGCGCTGACGCTCCAGGCCTGGGCCGGTCCCGAGGCTGATGGGGGCCTGAACGCCCTCATCCAACTCACGGGCATCGCCCTCGTCTGGGGGCTGGTCCACGGGGTCGGCCACGCCCAGGCCGCCGTGCGCCGCCTACCGGCGCTCCCACTGCCCGACCCAACGGTAGCCGTCGCCCGCGTGTGGGTTCTCCTGCGCCGCCGTTCCCTCTCGGAGTACTCGGAAGATTGCACCACGTGCTAGCGACCCTCCTGCTGGGCCGGCGCTCCCGGCCCCTGCTCACCGTGTTGGCGTGGCTTACCACTCTCATCACCGCCGGCTGTCAGGTCGAAGCGGCTGGCCCAGCGCCGACCCCGACGCCGTCTGCGCCCGCCCCGACGCCGACGCGGCCAGGTCCCCTCGTCGCGGTGGCCCAGCCGTCGCCGACCGTCGCTCAGGCTGCGCCGCCCGCGACGGCCACCCTCTCGCCCTCACCCACGCCCCAGCCCACGGACAGCCCCACGGCCACCCCCGTTCCCCCCTCCCCCTCGCGTGTCGAAGCGCGCCAGTTTGATAGCCCGACCCTCGGCGCGCGCATGAACTACCTGGTCTACCTCCCGCCGGGCTACGACACGACTCCCGACCGGCGCTACCCCGTGCTGACCATGCTCCACGGCGCGGGCGCGGACGAGGGACCGTCGTACACCGAGTGGTCCGACCTCGGCCTGCTCGATACGGCGGATACGCTGATTGAGGCGGGGCAGCTTCAGCCGCTGCTGATTGTCCTACCCCAGGGCGACACCTCGTACTGGCTGGACCAGATGGGAGACGGACCGCAGTATGGCACGTACGTGGCGCGCGACGTGGTGGGCGAGATCGACACCCACTTCCGCACCCTGCCTGAGCGCGCCGCGCGTGCCGTGGGCGGCCTCTCCATGGGCGCCGACGGGGCGCTGCAACTCGCCCTCAACTTCCCCACTGTGTTTGGCGCGGCGGGCGCGCATAGCCCCAGCCTGCCCCGGCCCGGCTACGCGCCCAGCCTCTACGGTGACGCGGCCCACTATCGCACCGTCGACCCGGTGTCCCTGGTCCAGGCCAGGCCCGCCGTGGCGGCCTCGCTGCGCCTGTGGCTTGACGTGGGCGCGGACGATCCCCGCCTGGCCGTGGCTCAGGCGTTGCACGACCAGCTCGACGCAGCGGGTATCCCCCACGAGTGGCATGTTTTCCCCGGCGAGCATCACTGGGACTACTGGCACGCCCACGTTGCCGACTACCTGCTCTTCTACAACGCCGCCCTCTCGTCCGGGCCAGCCATGTCTCGCCCCTCCAACCCATGACGCGCTCCGCCCTCCCGGCGGGGCGAGACATGGCTCGCCCCTCCAACCTCTAATGCTCACCCGGCGGTATCTCCTCCTCGGCCTGGCGTTCGCGCTCGCCATCGGCGCTCTCACCGCCGCTGCCCTGACGACGCCCGGCACGCCCGATGTCGGCCTCTGGCTCCAATGGGCCGACAACGCCGCGCGGCTCGGGCTGCGCGATGGCTACGTCGCCAACGGGGCCGACTACCCGCCCCTGAGCGCCCTGGCGCTGGCCGCGCTGGCGCGCGCCGCCGACAGCCTGGGCATCGAGCGCTTCACGGCCCTCAAGGTCATGCTGCTGCTCTGCCTGCTGGTGACGGCGCTCATGGTCTGGGCGTGGAGCCGCCGCCCGTGGCTCGCCCTGGCGACGCTGGCCGCCCTGGCCCTCAACAGCGTCGCCCTGGGCTACCTCGACATCCTGCTCGCGCCGCCGCTCCTCCTCGGCCTGTGGGCCTTAGCGCAGCGGCGCTGGGCGCTGTTCAGCCTGGGCTTCGCGCTGGCCGTCCTCGTCAAGTGGCAGCCGCTCATCATCGCGCCCTTTGTCGGTTGGTATTGCCTCACCGCCTGGCGTCGCCCACCGCGCGGTCTGCCGTCACGCCTCGCGGCGCCCGTGTGGGACACGGCGCTGCTCGTGACGCCGCCCCTGGCGCTCGGCGCGCTGGGGGTGTGGGGCGGCTGGGGCGCGCCCATTGTCGCCTCCCTGGGGCAGGCCATCGCCCACCCCTACCTCAGCGGCAACGCCCTCAACCTCAACTGGCTCGCCACCCACGCCCTGCGCGCCCTGGCCCCCGACACGTTTGGCGGCCTCGAGGGGGGCCTGGCGCGCTACATCCTCACCGACAACCCTCTGCTGCTGGCGTGGTCGAAGCCGCTCTTCATCGCCGCCTACGGCCTCCTCCTCTGGCGCTTCACCCGCGCGCCCCAGTCCCTGGCGACCCTGCTCCGCTTCGCCCTGGCCGGTTTTCTGGCCTACTTCACCTTCAACACCGGCGTCCACGAGAACCACCTGTTTATCCCGGTCCTGCTGGGGCTGGCGCTGGCCGCTACCGGCCGCTCGCCCGCCCCGTTCGCCGCCTGCGCCATCGCCCTCAACATCAACATGGCGCTGTTCTACGGCCTGGCCGGCGCCGGCCTGCCCTTCAGCCGCGCCGTCAACGGCCTCGACCTGGCGCTGCCCCTCGCCGCCCTGGTGACGCTGGCGTGCTGTGCCGTCATAGCGCGCCTCGGCTGGCTGAATAACGGCCAGACCTGACAGGTCTTGAGGGCTTGTCAGGTCTGCGCAGCGACGGGTCTGTGGTTACTCCGTCCCGCCCGCGCTCTTCCAGATCAGCGGTAGGAACTGATAGTAAGCCGGCGGCGGGGGCGTCGCCGTCGCCGTCGCGGTGGCGAGCGCCGTGGCCGTGGCCGTACTGGTCAACGCGGGTGTCGCCGTCGCTGTGCTGGTCGGCGTGGTGGTCACCGCAAAGGTCACCGTGGCGGTGGCCGTGGCCGAAGGCGCCGCGGTCTTGGTGGTCGTCGCCGTC
>CAZLBQ010000019.1:0-16347 GCA_964557745.1 uncultured Anaerolineales bacterium | reverse complement strand
TCGGCGCGACGCTGGCCGTCGGCGTGGCCGTGGCGGGGAGCGCCACCGCGCCGCCCCAGAAGCCGCCCTGAAGGGTGAACGGCCCGCCGCTCTGTACACCCGCGTCGGGCTGGCCGATGCTGCCGCTGAGGCGGTAGACGCCCCCGGCGCTCACCCCGCCCCCACCGTCGACCGTATTCCAACTCAGGTCGAACGCGCCGCCGCTCTGAGCGATGACGGTCAGCGCCGTGAGAACAAGCCCCAGCCCAACCGCGCCCAGCCACAAGCCGACTCGACGCCCGGGAGACGGTCTTTGCATGGCTGCCTCTTTCTCCCGCTACGGCTGCGGGCCCGCCGACTGCGTCGGCGGCTTGACGGAGCCTGGCTCGGAGTCGGGTTGCTGGGCTTCCGGTTGGCGCGCGGCGTCCACGCTCTTGCTGGCGGGCTGGCCGTATAGGTCGGGATGCAGGTAGAAGCCGCGCTCGGCGGCCGGCTTGTCCTGCTCGACCGGGATACGGTGGGCCTCAGCGTAGGGGTCCTGGCGGATGCCCGTCACCTGCCACGACACCTTGAGGCCGGGCTTGCCGCCCGCAATCTTGAAGCGGTTGCCCTTGACCTCCTCCGCGATGTAGACCGGCGCGTAGCCGCCCACGCACGTCAACTGGTAGCGAAAGTCGCGGTTGAGCGCCTCGAACCAGTCGGGGAGCTGGACCCACGCCTCGCCCTGGGCGTCGAGAGCGACGACACCATCGTAGACGTTCTTCATGTCGGGACTCTCGACAAACGAGTGCGACAGCGTCTTGTTGGCCGGGTCCAGCGGGTGATCAATCTCAAACGAGCCGGCGCTCTTGCTCAACGTGCCGTTGACGCGCACGTTGCCCGAGAAGTAACCCGCGTAGCCGTCGCTGCTCAGACCCCATACGCCGTAGGCGTTGGCGCCGTTGTTGGCAATCCCAACCACCCCTTTCCCATCCGTGCCGGTGCTCAGGCCGTAAACGCCCCGTCCGCCCACGCTCTCGCCGTACACCCCCCAACCGCTGCCGCCTTGCGAGCCCCACACCCCGATACCGGCGCCGCCCGTCCCGGCGTTGATGCCGCGCACGCCAGCCGAGAACGCGCCCGGCGAGGTGTCATAGACGCGGCCCAGGACACCGGCGGCATAGGCGCTGCCCGAGTCGGTGCGGCCCTCGACCGCCGGTTGGGGTGTCGCGCCGGGCGTGGCGGCGGTGGCCTGATGCATGCCAATCACGCCTGAGCCTTCATGACTGATGCCTACCACGCCCGCGCCCTCGTTGCTCTTGCCGTAGACCCCCCAGGCCATGAACCCGTCGTGGGCGACACCCATGACGCCGTTGCCCCACAGGTTCTGCGTCTCACCATACACGCCGGTCCAGCCGCCCTCGCCACGCACGCCGACGCTCCCCCAGTCGCGCGACTTGCCATAGACGCCGCTCGAGCCGCCCTCGCCGCGCAGCCCCGTGGCCGCGCCGTTGTTGACCGCTTTCAGGATCGGCTCGAAGCCGTCGCGGCCCTCGACGATGGTCTTGGGGCGCAGGCCCAGGGCGAACGGCGCGCCGGTCAAGGGCTGGCGCGGACTCAAGGCCGTGTAGCCGCCGCTCCCCGCCGGACAGCGAACACCGATGGCGAGCCACCGCGCCTCACCCGTCAGGGCGTCCGCGCCAAACTGGCCGCCGTCATTGAGGGTGACGGTGAAGACCCCGTTGCTAACCTGGACGCCCGTCTCCGTCTGCGTCGCGCCGACCTGGAGCCCGTTGCTCTCCGCGTCGTACAGCCGGAACTGGAGGTCGCACGTCCCGTTGACCGGCGCGCCTGACTGTTGGAGCCGCCCCTGATAGGTGAAGCCCGTCCCCACCGGCGGGGGCGTCGGGGTCGGCGTGGGGCAGCCGGGGCAGACCGTCGGCGTGGGCGGCCCGATGGTAAAGAAGATAGGGTCGCTGTCACCGCGTGACGGCGCGGCCAGGGCGTTCGCCAGCACGCGGGCCAGGAGCCAGATCGTCGCCCCCGTCACCAGACTGATTAGCAGCAATCGTCGTCGCATGCCTCGTCCCTCCTGTTCTCATGGGTCTCCACGCACCGCCTAGCCTAGCCTGCGGCTCCCGCCCCTCCCGCCTCCATCGTAGCGCTCATGGCCAGTGTCACCGCCTGCTCTAAAGTCATCTCGTTGCCCGTGGCCCAGGCCGACTGGAAGCTGTCGTCTGAGAGCTGCGTCTTCAGCCCCGTCACCATCTGTTCCAGGCGCTGGCGTTCTACCGGCGACGGGGTAGCGCCCAGCCCCGTCCTGAGCTTGGCAATGACTGCCAGGAGCTGAACGGCTTTATCCAGGCCGCCGAGCGCGTGAGCCAACATAGCAAAGCCACTCAAGCACTCTAGCATACCACTTTTGTCGCTGAGATTCTCGCGTAGCGCGAGACATTGCGCGAATAACGAATGGGATGCCCTTACATTATTCTGCCGCAAAGCCACTCGTCCCATATGATGCAACAAAGCCGCCATCCCGCGTTTATCCCCCAGTTTGTCTCGCAACGAAAAGCTATCATTATACAATTGCTGGGCGAGCGCATAGTTTGTTTCGTATTCCGCCACTTCGCCCAGGTTGAACAGCGACATAGCGATTCCCTGCTGATCGGCGAGTTCACGCCGTAAAGCGAGACTCTCCTCGTAGAGCGTGCGCGCCTTCTGATACTCACCCTGTTCACACTCGATCAGCCCCAGATTGTTGAGAACCCGCGCCAACAACGCCTTCTCCCCCAATTGACGCCACAACTCACTACTCTCCTCGTAATTCGCCCGCGCCGTCTTATAGTCGCCTTGCTCTTTAGCGACAATCCCCAGGTTATTCAGCACACTCGCCGTCCGGCGCTGATCCCCCATCCGACGGACTAGCCCCAAACTCTTTTCGTAATAGGCCCGTGCCGCCGTGTAGTCGCCTTGCGCCCAGGCCAGGATGCCCGCGCCATTGAGCGCCTTGACGCGCGTCTCGATTGTGGGAGAGGGCGGCGAAGGCGCGGCAGCGTCGGGCGTCGGGCGTTCATCATCCGCTGTCGTCTCCCCCAACCCCCGCAGCGCTGCCTCCAGCCAGGCGCGCCCCTCCGTGAGATGGCCGCGCGTGTACCAGAACGGGGCGAGCGCCGCCGCCAGACGAGCGCCTACCGTAGCGCCGACTGAAGTCGGCGCTACCGCGGCCCCCCCGCCCAGGCTCCAGGCGAGGGCGGCGCGCAGGTTGTCGTGGTCCGTTTCCAGACGATTGAGCCAGGTCGCCTGCTGAGGCCCGCGCAGCTCCGGCTCGGCCTGCTCGGCCAGGGTCAGGTAGTGGCGGGCGTGACGTTCGTGGACGGGGTCGCTCTCGTCGCCGGCCGCAAGCGCTTCCAGGGCGTACTCGCGGATGGTCTCGAGCATGAAGAAGCGTGGTTCGCCGCCCGCCTCCTCGCGCTGGATGACCAGGCTCTCGTCGCACAGAGAGGACAGGCCGTCGAGCAAGTCAATAGGGAGGGGTTGAAGGTTGAAGGTTGAAGGTTGAAGGTTAGCAGCGGGATTTGAACCTGCAACCTGCAACCTGTCACCTGCAACCGCTGACTGACCACTGACCACTGCCTCAGCCGCATCGAGCGTCCAGCCGCCGCTGAAAACGGCCAGGCGGCGGAAAAGGGCTTTCTCGCCCTCGTCCAGCAGGTCGTAACTCCAGTCGATAGCGGCGCGCAGGGTCTGGTGGCGGGCGGGCAGGTCACGCGCCCCACCGGTCAGGAGGTTGAGGCGGTGGTCGAGACGGGCCAGAAGGGCCGGGGGCGAGAGGAGCCGAACGCGGGCAGCGGCAAGTTCGATGGCGAGGGGTAGGCCGTCGAGGCGGGCGCAAATCTCGGCAACGGCGGGGGCATTAGCATTGGTCACGGCGAAATCGGGCTTGACGGCGACGGCGCGCTCGATAAAGAGCTGGACCGCGGCGTACTGCGTGATGCGCGAGACCAGGTCAGCCCCCGGCGGTAGGGGGCGGTCCCCTGTCGGCGGCAGGGCTAGCGGCGGGACAAGCCACTCGTGCTCACCGCGGATGCGTAGCGGCGAGCGGCTCGTCGCCAGCACCTTGAGCTGCGGGCACTGGGTCAATAACGCCGCCACCTGGGGCGCGGCCAGGCTGACCTGCTCGAAATTGTCCAGGATGAGCAGCAGCCGCTTCGCGCGCAGGCTTTCCTTAAGCGCATCCAGGACGGGCCGGCCGCCCTGCTCGCGGACACCGAGCGTCTGGGCCACCGCGCCCAGCACGAGCGTTGGGTCGGAGATGGCAGCCAGGGCGACAAAGTAGACGCCATCGACAAAGTCATCGAGGAGATCAGCGCCGACCTGGAGGCTGAGGCGCGTCTTGCCGACGCCGCCCGGCCCGACGAGCGTGACCAGCCGCGTATCGTCGCGGCGCAGCCGGCTAGTCACGGCCTGGACATCGGCCTCGCGGCCCAGGAGCGCCGTCAGTGACGAGGGCAGGTTGTTGGGCCGCGACTCCAGGGTCTTGAGGGGCGGGAAGTCGGACGGCAGGCCCTCGGCCACGAGTTGGAAGAGACGCCACGGCCGCCGTAGGTCTTTGAGGCGGTGCACGCCCATGTCGCGCAGCGTGACACCCGGCGGCAGGTCGTGCTCGACGAGTTCCTTGGCCGTCCGCGACAGGAGAACCTGGCCGCCGTGGCCGGCGGCGCAGATACGCGCCGCGCGGTGCAGATCCAGCCCGACATAACGCCCCTCGGTAAGGGTCGGCTCGCCGGTGTGGATGCCCATGCGGACACGGAGATTGACGATTGACGATTCAGAACTAACCTCCTCCAATCGTAAATCATGCAGCGCCCGCTGCATGGCGACGGCAGCCTGGACGGCGTCGCCGGCGCGCGAGAAGGCGATACAGAAGGCGTCCCCCTGGGTGTCGACCTCGTAGCCGGCGTGGGCCTGCAACGCCTCGCGGATGACGCGCGCGTGCGCGGCCAGCGCCTCGGCGTAGCGGTCGCCGAGGGCGTGGAGGAGACGCGTCGAGCCTTCAATATCCGTGAACAGGAAGGTCACGGTGCCGGTCGGTGGAGCAGTCGTCATGCGTCTGTCTGTCCTTGTCGAGTCGCGGGCGGCGGGGCGGATTGTGGGTGAGACGAGGCGGGAGAACGATGCGTGTGGCCGCATTATACAACCGCGCCGGGCAGGGTCAAGCCAGGGCGCCGTTGCAGAGGCAGTATAGGTGAGGCTGCTGTAAGAAATGCACTCATGAACGCCATCGGCCTGCACCCTAGGCGCAAACGTAGGCGAGAGGACCCAGCACTCGACAAACAGGCACGCGGATGAACGCGAAAAAAGGAGATGAACGCGGATCTAATCCATGTGGCTGATCCGCGTTCAGCCTGATTTCCGTGTCAATCCGCGTGCTCTTCCCACCCATGAGACCGCCCTAGCGCGGGATAATGGGCAGCGTCACATGCGAGGGATGCGCGGCATCGTGGAAGACAGTCTGGCGGGCGGGGCGCAGGCTGGCGTCGACCCCAAAGGGCGCGCCCGTGTTCGGGTTGCGGTCCCAGCGCGGGAAGTTGGCGCTGGCGATGTCCAGCCGGATTCGGTGGCCCGCCTTAAAGACGTTGGCCGTCGACCATAGGTCGATGGTGAACTCGGTCGGCTCGCCAGGGGTGAGCAGTTTGGGCGTGTCACCGTCGCGGAAGCGGGCGCGGATGATGCCGTCGGTGAGGTTCTGGGCGAAGCCATCGGGGTGAACGTCGACCAGACGGGCGACGAAGTCGGTGTCGGGGGCGTCGCTGGCCGCCCACAGCGTGACCAGGATGCGGCCCGTGACCTCGACGTCGCGTTCCAGGGGGTCGGTGGTGTAGACCAGGACGTCGGGGCGCGCCTCGACCGGGCGCTGGTCCTTGACGCCCGGCGTGTAGAGCGGGTTCATGAGCACCGCGCCGCCCCACGTCGGCGTCGGGTCGGCGGGATCGTAGGTGTAGTGGTCGGGGTGCTCGTCGTCGGGCGGGGTCGGCGAGAGGCGCTCGCCGCGCCGCAGGTAGTACGGCGTCGCCTGGGCGCGGGCCAGCGGCCACTCCGCCTCGTCGCGCCAGACGTTGTCGCCCATGACGAACAGCCGGACGGGCGGCTCCTGGGTCATCCCGGTGTCCATGCCCTTGAGCCAGGTGTCGAACCAGCGTTGGGTGAGGCCCGTCAGATCAATCTGGAGGTTCATGAAGCCCATCTGGGCGGCGAAGCCAAAGTCCGTCTCGCCGACGACGTGGCCGTAGTTGACGTGCGCCCACGGCCCCATGACCAGGCGGGCCTGGCGCGCCGCCGGTGTGCTGCCGGTCTCGCGCAGGGCCACGAAGCTGTCCAGCGTACCCTGGCTGAAGATGTCGTACCAGCCGCCGACGTTGAGGGACGGGACCGTCACGCCGCTGTAGCGCTCGCGCGGCGAGTAGAAGGTGGAGTACGCGCGCTCGTTGACGTGGGTGAAGTAGTCCGGCCACTCCGGGACGAGGTCCAGGCGGCGGAAGGGAGCGAAGTCGCGCAGCGGCAGCGACCAGTAGCCCGCGTCGCGCAACGTGTTGGCCTCGCGGAGCCACGCGCCGAGCGTCTGCGCCCGCGCCTCCGGCGCCGCCTGGGTCTGGGCCAGGCGGCGGAACACCTCGGTCAGGCCGACCGAGCCAAGCTGCCAGTAGGCCGACAGGCCCAACTCGAACGCGCCGCCGCGCCAGGAGGCGCCGTCGCGGGCGTCGGCCCAGGTGATGGTCGGGACGATGGCCTTGAGGGCGGGCGGGGCCTGAACCGCCGTTACCCACTGGGTGAAGCCGAAGTAGGACGCGCCCCACATCCCGACAGCGCCGGTCGAGCCGGGCAGCCGCGCCGCCCACTCGACGGTGTCATAGCCGTCCTCGGCTTCGTGGCGGAATGGCGCGAAGCGGCCCTCCGAGGTGAAGCGCCCACGCACGTCCTGGATGACGACGATGTAGCCCGCCCGCGCCAGGCGGACGGCGTCCAGGATGGGGGTGACGCTGGCGAAGTCCTTGCCGTAGGGCGTGCGGGTCAGGGCGACGGGGTACTGGCCGTTGTCGGCCGGGCGAAAGATGTTGGCGCGCAGGACAGTCCCATCGCGCATCGTGGCGGGGACGTCGAACTGGGTGGTGATGGTGTCAGGCATGCAATCTCCCTTTAGCCGGTGTTCCTCAGCCCGGCCACGATACCGTTGATGGTCGCCGCCAGGGCGTAGTTCAGTTCCTCGCTCTCTTCGCCCGCCCGCTTGCGGCGCAGCAACTCGACCTGGATGAGGCTCATGGGGTCGACGTATGGGTTGCGCAGGCGGATGGAGCGCGCCAGCACGGGGTTGTTCTGCAGGAGGGTGTCCTGCTGGGTGATCTGGAGGACCATCGCCCGCGTCCGCATGAACTCGTCGACGATCATGGCGAACACGCGCTCGCGGACCTCGGTATCGGCGACCAGGTCGGCGTACAGGCGGGCGATGGTCAGGTCCGCCTTCGCCAGCGCCACCTCGACGTTGCGGATGATGTCCTCGAATAGGGGGAAGCCGGTGCGCGGGTTCATCATCTGCTGCAGCATGGGCAGATGGTCGGGCGACTGGGCGACGAAGCGCGTGAGGGCGTGGCCGACGCCAAACCAGCCGGGGACGAGGTGGCGGCTCTGCATCCAGCCGAAGACCCAGGGGATGGCGCGCAGGTCGTCCAGGCCGCGCCGGGCGGAGCGGCGGGGCGGGCGGGAGCCGATCTTGGCGTGCTCGAGTTCGGCGACGGGCGTGGCCTCCTCGAAGTAGATGAGGGTGTCGGGGTTGTCGGCGATGTTCTGGCGGTAGAAGGCGAAGGCATCGGCGGACATGCCTTCCAGGGCGGCTTCCCACGCGGCGGGTGGCGGCGTGGCCGGGCTGCCAGTGCGCGTCAGGGCCTCCAACGAGGCGGCGATCATGAGTTCCAGGTTGCGCTCGGCCAGCACCGGCTCGGCGTACTTCCAGTTGAGGACCTCGCCCTGCTCCGTAATCTTGAGCTGGCCCTGGAACGCGCCAACGGGTTGGCTGACGATGGCGCGGTGGGTGGGGCCGCCGCCGCGCCCGACCGTGCCGCCGCGCCCGTGGAACAGCCGCAGCCGAATGCCACACTCGTCGGCGACGGCGTGCAGGGCACGGTGCGCCTTGTAGATTTCCCAGGTGCTGGTCAACATGCCGCCGTCTTTGTTCGAGTCGGAGTAGCCCAGCATGACCTCTTGCTGGCGTCCCCACGAGTCGAGGAGGCGTTGGTAGTCGGGCGCGGTCCACAGCGTGCGGCACATGTCGGGGCAGCGGCGCAGGTCGTCAATCGACTCGAACAGGGGGACGGGCATCAGGCCGGGGTCGGCCCCCTCGGCGGCGACGGGCGCGCCGCTCAACTCCGCCAGCCACGCGGCGGACAGGATGTCCTGGACCGACTGCGTGCCGCTGATGATGTAAGTTCGGATGGCCTGGGGTGGGTACTGGCGCTTGAGTTGGGCGACGGTGCGCAGCGTAGCCAGGACTTCGCCCGTCTCGGCGGCGGGCGGCGGGGGCAGCGCCGCCTCGGCCTCCTCCAGCCGCGCGCCGGCTGTCAGGTCGGCGACGGCGCGGGCGTGGACACGGGCGTGCTGGCGGATGTCGAGGGCGTGGAGGCGGAAGCCGAAGGTGTCCACCTGGCGCAGCAGCGGGTCCACCAGCCGCCGCGCCAGCCGCGCCCCGCCGTGCTCGTCCAGGCTATCGCGCACCAGCCGCAGGTCCACGCGCAACTCCTCGGCCTGATGGTAAGCGTCGGGGTGGGCTGGGTCTTCCTGGGCCAGGGTGAGACGCCGCAGGACATGGTTCAGGAAGCGGCGGTAGAGTTCGTCGGCCGAGTGCTGGGGCAGGCGCAAGTCGGGCGGGGTGGGCGGCAGGGCGTCTACTCGCTCGCGCAGCGCCGCCGAGACCGGAACCTGGCGCACCGACGGGCTGAGGCGCTCCATCAGGTCGGCGACGGCCTGGACGTAATAGCCGAGAATGGCGTCGCGGGCCTGCTTGAGGGCGTCGCGGGTGACGTCGTGGGTCACAAAGGGGTTGCCGTCGCGGTCGCCGCCAATCCACGAGCCGAAGCGCAGGACGGTCGGCAGCGCGCTGGCGGGCCAGTCGACGCCGAAGACGTCGTGGAAGTCGGCGGCCAGGCTCTCGTACAGACGGGGCAGCGTCTCGATGAGGACGGGGTAGTAGTCCAGGGCCATGCGCACCTCGTCCTGGACGCGGAGGCGGCGCCGGCGCACCTCGTCGGTCTGCCAGAGCGCCGTAATCTCGGCGAGGATGGCCGCCTCGTGCTCGGCGGCCTCGCGGGCGCTCAGCGGCAAGCGGTCCAGCCCCTCCAAGTCGTGGGCGATGCGGCGGCGCTTGGCGAGGACCGTCTGGCGGGCGACTTCGGTGGGGTGGGCGGTGAAGACCGGGATGACCTCGATGGCGGCCAGGCGGTCCAGGACGGCGTCGGCGGTGTAGCCTGCCTCTCGCAAGCGCAGCAGCGTGCCGCGAAACGTTCCCGCCTGGGGCGGCCCGTCGGGCGCCATCTCGGCGGCGCGGCGACGGCGTTTGCGGTGCGCCGTCTCGGCCAGGTTGTTCAACTCGAAGTAGATGGCGAACGCCTTGGTCATGTGGTAGGCGCGCTCGACGCTCATCTGGCTCACGAGGCGCTGGCGGCGGGTGGCGATGGCAGCGCCGGCCGCGTCCGTCTCGTGGCTGCCACTGGCGGTCAACTCACGCTGCTCGATAGACAGCAGTCGTAGCTCTTCGACGGCGTCGAAGAGCGCTTGCCCAACCTGTTCTTTAAGGACGTCACCCAGCAGGCGACCGAGGAGGCGCGCGTCGCGGCGCAGCGGGAGTTCCTTGGTCTCCGACGCGTGGCTGGTGAGTTCGGTCAGCCGCTGCGCCTGGTCGTCAGGCTGCCAGAGGGGCGGGGGCATAGGGATACTTCCTTGAGGGGATGATAGGTATTCTGCAAATCATAGCGCCCGGGCCAAATCGCGCAAGTCGGCGGCGGGAAAGCCGGGCGCGAAAGCATTGCCGACGACCTCGAAATGGGGTATACTGAGGCTAGTCTTGACCTGACAAGGAAGCTGACATGCGCGCCATCCTCCGCTGCCTGGCCGCCCTCGTCGCCCTGACGCTGGGCGTGGCCCTCGCGTCCGCCGCCGACGACACCCGAAAGGCGAATCCCATGACCGACTCCCCCACGCAAGCGGGCAACACGGCGCTCGTCACCGGACGGGTGCTGCTCCAGGGCCGCACCACCCACAACGGCGTCTACGTCACGCTCGACGGGGGCGAGAGCGGCTTCGACGAGAGCAAGCCCGACGGCTCGTTCACCATCCGCAACATCACGCTGGGCTGGCACATCCTGCGCATGGACATGCCCAAGTACCTGGCCGTCGAGGGGCGCTTCCTGGCGGGGCAGGAGACGACGGTCCTGGGCGACCTGGTCATGCTCGGCGGCGACGCCTACGGCGACAACGTCATCGACATTCTCGACCTGGCGCTGGTGGCGCGCAACTACGATACCTCGCCCCCCGCCGACGACCGCGCCGACATTAACGCCAACGGCGCGGTGGACATCTACGACTTGACGCTGGTCTCCCGCAACTACGACCGGCGCGGCCCGACCGACGGCCAGAACCGCGCGCTGGCGCTCCTGCCCGAGACGCTAAGCAGCGTAGCGAAGGAACGCCAACAGCGCGCCGTCACGGCCCAGCGCGCCGCCGACCCCAACGACCCCACGGTCTCCTGGAGTCTGGAGCCGGCGCGGACAGCGTACAAGGTCGGGGAGGTCGTGACCGTCACCCTGAGCCTGGACCAGGCGGCGAAGGTGTACGGCGTGGATGTCGCGCAGAGCTATGACGCGAAGCAACTCAGGCCGCGCGATGCGAACCGGGCGACGCCGGCCGTTGACACGCAACTGGGCGATCTGTTCAGCCACGGCTTCGCGCCGGTCAACAAGGTCGAGGGTGGCGCGCTGCGCGTGGGGGTCTCGCAGGTGGACAACGGCCCGCTGCCCGACCGGGGCGTAGTGCTGCGGGCAACGTTCGAGGTGATCGGCTGCGGCGAGACGGTCTTCGACGCCAAGGGCATCAAGCTCACCGACGGCAAGGCCAACGCGATCCCCGTCAACATCGGCACGACGGCCGTCCTGAAGACCGCCTGCCCGTAGCGTCAGGTCTACTGGGCTGCGTTATACCCCACTACGAGAGTCGCTTGAGGCGGGCAGCCAGGTCCATGAACGGCTGGAGGGCGGCCGGGTTGCTCATCGAGTCGGGGTTGGCGGCTTTGGTCGCCGCCGCGCCCATCAAAATCTTCTTGATGGGCACTTCCATCTTCTTGCCGTTGAGGGTGCGCGGCACCTCGGTAATCTCGATGATGTCGTCGGGGACGTGGCGCGGCGAGAGCGCGTCGCGGATACGGCCCTTGATGCGCGCCTTCAACTCGTCGGTCAGGTCCACACCGGGGCGCAGGACGACAAATAGCGGCATGTAGCCCTCGCGCCCGACCTCCTCCAGGTCGATGACCAGGCTGTCCATCACCTCCGGTATCCCCTCCACCACCGAGTAGAACTCGCTCGTCCCCATGCGCACGCCCATGCGGTTGAGGGTCGAATCCGAGCGCCCGTAGATGACGCAACTGCCGCGCGGCGTGATCTTGATCCAGTCGCCATGCCGCCAGACGCCGGGGAACATGGTGAAGTAGCTGTCCAGGTAGCGGCGGTTCGCCGGGTCGTTCCAGAAGTAGATCGGCATGGTGGGCATGGGTTCGGTGATGACCAGCTCGCCCACCTGGTCGATGACAGGCTGGCCGTCCTCGTCAAAGGCCTCGACCTTGCAGCCCAGGGCGGGACACTGCAGCTCGCCCGCGTAGACGGGCAGCAGGGGGCAGCCCGTCACGAAGGCGGTGCAGACGTCAGTGCCACCGCTCATGGAGGCCAGCCAGATGTCGGGGCGGACGTGATCGTAGACCCAGCGGAAGCCCTCCGGCGGCAGCGGCGCGCCGGTCGATTGCAGGGCAGTAAGGCGGCTCAGGTCGAAGGTCCGGCTCGGCTCGATGCCCGCCTTGAGGCAGGCGACGATGTAAGGCGCGCTGGTGCCGAAGAGGGTCATGCCGCTGTCCTGGGCGAGCTGCCACAGAGCGTTCATGTCGGGGTAGCCGGGGCTGCCGTCGTAGAGGATGACCGTCGCGCCGACGAGCAGGCCGCCGACGAGGTAGTTCCACATCATCCAGCCGGTCGAGGTGTACCAGAAGAAGCGCGAGCCGGGGCCGAGGTTGGAATGCAGGGCCAGGGCCTTCAGGTGTTCCAGGAGGATGCCGCCCATGCCGTGGACAATGGGCTTGGGCAGGCCGGTGGTGCCAGAGGAGTAGAGCACCCACTGCGGGTGGTCGAAGGGCAGTTGCTCGAAGGTGAGCGGCGCATCGGCGCGGAGGAGGGCGTCCCAGACGACCGCCGACGGCTGACCGCCGACCGCTGTATCTTCCGTGTTGGCCGTCGGCGGTCGGTGGTCGGCAGTCGTGTTGAGATACGGCACGTGGACGACGTGGGTCAGGGTGGGCAGGGCGGCCTGGATCTCCTGGACGACCGCGCGGCGGTCGAAGGGCTTGCCGCCATACTGGTAGCCGTCGACGGCGAAGAAGACCTTCGGCTGAATCTGCTTGAAGCGGTCGATGACGCTGGGGCTGCCGAAGTCGGGCGAGCAACTGGACCACACCGCGCCGAGGGACGCGCAGGCCAGGAAGGCGACGAGGGTCTGGGGGATGTTGGGCATGTAGGCCACGACGCGGTCGCCCCGCCGGACGCCCATCTGCCGCAGCGCCGCCGCGACGGCCGCCACCTGGCGCTCTAGTTCAGCCCACGAGACTGCGGTCAGCGGCTGGCGCTCGGACTTGAAGAGCAGCGCCGGGCGAGCGTCGGTCTTGTGGCGGAAGACGTGCTCCGCGTAGCTGAGTTCCGCGCCGACGAACCACTGCGCGCCGGGCATCTCCCGTTTGGCGAGGACGGACGTGTAGGGGCATGACGCCTGAATCCGGAAGAAGTCCCACAGCGACGCCCAGAAGTCTTCGAGGTAGTCGACGGACCACCGCCAGAGAGACGCGTAGTCGTCCAGGGCGAGGCCGCGCGTCTCGCGCAGCCAGTCCATGTAGCGGCGCATCGTGGAATGGGTCAGTAGCTCGGGCGTGGGTTCCCAGAGCAGCGAGCCTTCGGTGATAGGTGACATAGGAAATCCTGTGGCTTATAGCTTATGGCGGATAGCTTATGGCCGATGGCGAATAGCCGACCGGTTGAAGCGATATCGTGTTCAGCGCAGAGTGTTGCGGAAGGCGTTGATGCTGCGCGCGAGACGCTGACCTTCGGCATACACGCTCTGCTGCTCTTCTGCCGTAATGTACTTCTGGTCGAGCGCCAGACACGAAGCGGCGACGACCTCGAAGGCAGAGCCAACCGCGACTTCAAGATGGTAGTCGAAGGCGCGAGCGCTGCTCTTCGCCGCTCCTTCAGCGATATTCAAGCTGATGGAGTTGACGGCGCGGTTGAGCTGCGACTTGAGGCCGTAGTCCTCGTGACGCGGGCCGTCAGCGCATACACTTGCGTCGAATAGCCTCTGGCAAGCCGCCAAATCTCCAACCCCTCGAAGCGAAAGGGCATCCCCCCTCCTCAGCGATGGCATATGGGGTCTGGCGGATAGCCTATGCCGGATGGCACGTGGTTTAGCCCCCCAATTGTCCTTGCTATACCTACAGGCCATCTGCCATTAGCTATCCCCCATAGGCTACAAGTCCGAAATCCTTCCCTTTGCCATCGCCCGCGTCGCCAGGTCGGCGGAGACGTGGACGAGGGTGAGCAGGTCGGCGAAGCGGGGGTCCTGGGTGTGGCCCTGACGATAGCGATAGTAGATCTGCTGGATAATGACGGCGTTCTTGAACAACCCGTAGACGAAGTGGAACAGGATAGGCGAGACATCACGCCCAGTCCGCGCCGCGTAGTGCTCGACAAAGCCCTGGCGGTTCAGGTTGCCGGGCAGCGTCGTCAGGCCAAACTGGCGTAACGGTTCCGGGTCGCCCGGCTCGGCCCAGTAGGCGAGGGTCGTGCCCACGTCGGACAGCGGGTCACCCAGCGTCGCCATCTCCCAGTCGAGGATGGCGCGAATCTGGGTCAGGTCGGCCGGGTCGACGATGCAGTTGTCGTAGCGGAAGTCGTTGTGGATGAGCGAGGCGTCGCCCTCGGGCGGCAGGTGGTCGGCCAGCCAGCGCGCCACCGCCTCCATAGCCGGGATATCGTCGGTGCGGGCCGCGTGGTAGCGGCGCGTCCAGCCCGCCACCTGGCGCGCCACGTAGCCCTCCGGCTTGCCCAGGTCGCCCAGCCCGGCCGCCCGGTAGTCGAGCGCGTGCAGTTCAGCCAGGGTGTCGATGAAGGCCAGGCACACCCGGCGCATCGTGTCCGGGGTCAGAGTGGCGCGCAGCGCAGGGGGCAGGTTGGGGCGCAGGACAACGCCGCGCACGCGCTCCATGACGTAGAACGGCGCGCCGATGACCGTCTCGTCGTCACAGAGGACCAGCGGGCGCGGGACCTTAGGGTAGACCGCGCTGAGGCCCTGCAGGACACGCGCCTCGCGCGCCATGTCGTGGCCGCCCCGGATGTTCGCCCCAAACGGCGGGCGGCGCAGCACCATCTCGCGCTCGCCCATGCGCAGCAGGTAGGTCAGGTTCGAGAAGCCGGCCGGGAACTGCTCGATGACCAGGTCGCCGCTCAGGCCGAGGATGTGCGTGCGTAGGTAGGCGGCCAGGCGCTCGGCGTCGAGGGCCTCGCCGGGACGGACGGGGAAGGCGCGGTCGGACAGGTCAGTGGAAGTCATAGGGGTTGAAGCTCACAGGTTGCAAGGTGAAGGGCGGAAGGTTACACGCGCCGCAGCAGCACGTTGCCGAGCAGCGTGATCAGCAGCGCCGCGAAGAAGACGTAGATGCCGACGCGCGGGGTGACGAAGATGGCCGCCACCCCGACGACGAGGGCGACGGTGATGACGGCCTTGATGAGCGTGCGCCTGCGCTTCGGGTCCATGCGCCCTTCTCAAAGAATGGTTGCAAGTGGCAGGGTGAAGGTTGACGGTTTTCCCTGCCCACTTGCAGCCTTCAACCTTTCACCTTCAACCCCTGGCCGCCGCGACGGCCTGCGGGATCGGCTCGCCGAACAGCTCGCGCTTGAGAATCTTGCCCGTCGCCGTCATGGGCAGCGTGCCGCGGAACTCGACGGAGCGCGGGTACTTGTAGTCGGCCAACTGGGTGCGGGCGAAGCTGATGATCTCCTCCTCGGTGGCCTCGGCCCCCTGCTTGAGGACGACGAACGCCTTGATCTCCTCACCCAGCTTCTCGTTGGGCACGCCGACCACCGCGGCCAGCGAGACGGCCGGGTGCGTCATCAGCACTTCCTCGATCTCGCGCGGGTAGACGTTGAAGCCGCCGCGAATGATCATGTCCTTGACGCGGTCGACGATGTAGAAGTAGCCTTCCTCGTCCATGCGGGCGATGTCGCCGGTGTGGAACCAGCCGCCCTTGAAGGCTTCGGTGTTGGCCTCGGGCTTCTTGTAGTAGCCCTTCATGACGTTGTGGCCCCGGATGCAGATCTCGCCCAACTCGCCCACCGGCGCCTCGTTCATGTTGGCGTCCATAACCTTGACCTCGGTCCCCCACAGCGCGACGCCGATGGAGCCGGGCTTGCGCGGGCGCTCCAGGACGTTGAAGCTGGCGATGGGCGACGTCTCGGACAGGCCGTAGCCTTCGAGGATGGGCACGCCGAAGCGGGCCTCGAAGCCGCGCAAGACTTCCAGGGGCAGCGCCGAGCCGCCGGACACGGCCAGCCGCAGGGTGGAGCGGATACCCTCGATGTCGTACTTGTCGGCCTCTGG
Source organism: uncultured Anaerolineales bacterium (assembly GCA_964557745.1). Lineage (GTDB taxonomy): Bacteria > Chloroflexota > Anaerolineae > Epilineales > JAHCIE01 > JAHCIE01. Next base: position 444 of record CAZLBQ010000019.1, on the reverse strand, counting down.
ATAGGCCAGCATGGCCCAGTACATCGTCGGCACGCCGGCGAAGATGGTCACTTTGTCGCGCTGGAGGATGCCCAGGCACGCGCCCGGCTCGAAGCGCGGCAGCAGGGTAATGGCGCCGGCGCTGGCGAACAGGGCGTTCATGATACACGTCTGGCCGAAGGAATGGAACAGGGGCAGGGTGGCGAGGGCGATGTCGTCGGGCGTGCCGCTGAACAGCCACTTGGTAGCGTACAGAGCGTTGAAGAACATGTTGAAGTGGGTCAACTCAGCGCCCTTGGGGCGGCCCGTCGTCCCGGATGTGTAGAGGATGACGGCGGTATCGTCGGGCATGGTCTGGACGGTGTCGAACTTGGGTGTCCCGGTCGCCATGACGCGGCCAAAGGTCGTCACGCCCTCGGCCTCGACGGGCGGCGGCGACGCCATGCGCTCCGGGGCCTGGCAGAC
>CAZLBQ010000018.1:0-25713 GCA_964557745.1 uncultured Anaerolineales bacterium | reverse complement strand
CATGGACGGCGACGGCAGCTTCGCCGCCGCCGAACTGCCCCGCGTCCTGGCCCCGGTCGAGCAGGCCCTCTTCCGCCGCCTGGCCGTCTTCGCGGGTGGCTGGACGCTCGACGCGGCCGAGGCGGTGGCGGCGCTCGATGATGCGGACGCGGTCCTGGACGTCCTGGAGTCACTCATCGCCAAGAGCCTGGCGCGGCTGATGGATAACCCGAACGGGGGCGAGCCGCGCTACACCATGCTGGAGACGATTGGCGAGTACGCGCTGGAGCAGGCGCGGCTGAGGGGGGAGGAAGCCGCCGCGCGCCAGCGCCACGCCCGCTTCTACCTCGACCTGGCCGAGCGCGCCGCCCCGCACATCCGCGAGCGCGAGCGCAGCGCGTGGCTGGCGCGGCTCGACCGCGAGCACGACAACCTCCGCCTCGCCCTGCGCTGGTATCTGGACCACGGCGACGCCGTCCAGGCCGGCCGGCTGGCCGGCAGCCTGGTCGATTTCTGGCTGCCTCGCGGCCACTGGACGGAGGGCCGCCGCTGGCTGGAAGAGGCTAGCGCCCTGGCCGAGGCGGCGGGGGGCGGGCCGCCGCTGCCGCGCGACGGCCAGGCGCGCCTGCGCTACGCCCTGGGCGTCCTGACCCTCCACCAGGGCGACTGGACCGAAGCTGAGCGGCTGCTGACCGAGAGTGTCGTCCTATGGCGTGACCTGGACGACCGGGCGGGGCTAGCGCACGCCCTGCTGTGGTTGGGGAACCTGGCGCTCAACACGGCCCGCCATGCCGAGGGGCGGGCGCGCCTCACCGAGGCCCTGACATGGTTCGAGGCGGTGGGCGAGCGGTGGAGCCAGGCGGAGGCGCTCGATAACCTGGCGATGCTGGCGCGCGTGGAGGGCAACTTGCGCGAGGCGGCGCGGCTGACCCAGGCGAGCGTGGCCCTGGTCGAGGGCGCGGACAGCCAGATGGGGCGGGCGGCGGCATTGAGCAGCGCGGCGTGGGACGCGTACAGCCAGGGCCACCTCCGCCAGGCCATTACGTGGCTGGAGGAGAGCCTGGCCCTGTGGCGGGCGGTGGGTGACAGCCGCGCCATTTTCTCGACCGCCCAGGGGTTGGCGATGCTCTACCGCTACGACGGCGACTATGACCGCGCGCAGCGGCTGTACGAGGAAGGGCTGGCCCTGGCGCAGACCGTCGGGAGCAAGGGCGGGCGGCTGGCGATCCTGGACGGGCTGGGCGAGGTGGCGCGCAACCGAGGCGACCTGGCGCGCGCCCGCGCCTTGCACCAGGAGCAACTGGCGCTCGCGCGGGAGATGGGAACCCTGTGGGGCGTGTCGGGCGCGTACCTGACGCTGGGTTGGCTGGCCCACGACGAGGGTGACTTTGCCCAGGCGCAGGCGTATGGGGAGGAGGCGCTGGCGATGCTCGAGGCGGCCGGCGACGTTGTCAACGCGGTGGGTGTGCGCAACTTCCTCGGCGTCGTGGCCCGCCACGCGGGGGACGCCGAGCGCGCCCGCCGCCTGCTGGGCGACAGCCTGGTCCAGTACCACGCCCTGGGCGAGCGGCCCGCCGTCCCGTATGCCCTGGAGCGGCTGGCCGGGCTGGCCGCGGAGGAGGGCCAGGGGGAGCGGGCGGCGCGGCTGTTCGGCGCGGCGCACGCCCTGCGCGAGCGGGAGGGCATTGAGATGCCGCCCTTCGACCGCGTCCCCTACGAGCGCGACCTGGCCCTGGCGCGCACCCTCCTCGACGCGGACCGCTTCACCGCCGCCTGGCGGGAGGGCGCCGCGGGAGCGGTCGAGGAGGCCATCGCCTACGCGACGCAGCCTGAGACGCACGTTGGCCCGGCCCCCGTCGCGGCGCCCTCACCGCGAGTCGGCGGCCTCACGCCGCGTGAGCGGGAGGTTGCCGTCCTGGTGGCGCAGGGGCTGTCGAACCGCGCCATCGCCGAGGAGATGGTGATCGGGGTGCGGGCAGTCGAGGCCAACATCACCCGCATCCTGAACAAGCTCGACTTCACGTCGCGCGCCCAGATCGCCGTCTGGGCACTTGAGAACGGGCTGCTGGCCGATTAACTCCCTGGACGGTCCCGCGATTCGGTCGCCCCTCCCCACCCCCACACCATTGTTCGGTCGGCGCGCGGCGCATTGGTCGGTTTTCCACGCAGACGAGACCGCCTGTCTCTGGGATAATAGGCGTAGTAACCCAGACACCAGGAGGATCTTCGCCATGGTCGGTAGCGTCAGTCAACCCGATGTGTGCTTGTATGTGAGTGTCGTCCAGGCCCTCAAGGCCCACCAGACCCCGCGCCCCGCCGAAGCGGCGCCGGGCAGCGCCCTGGAAGTCGTGCCGCCGCCCGCGCGCGGGCGCCTCCTCCCCGCTTGGGGCTGGCTGGCGCGGCTGGGCGTCCCGGGCGCGCGCGGCTAGCCCCGGCGAGGGCTAGCAAAGACCTGACAGGTTTTGAAAACCTGTCAGGTCTTTCCGTTCCGCTGGTTATTCGGGGTTGCGCTGCGCGAGCGGTAGGTAGACCCAGTGGCCATTCCCCACCTGTAAGCGCAGGTTGGTCTGGCGTTGCAGGCCCTCGCCGACCGCTCGCACCGTCACAGTATAGACACCGGGCGGGGTCGCCGCCGTCGTCTTGACGGTGATGAGCGTCGTGAACGGCTGGTCCCCGAACGGCGTGCCGGCCGGGGCGTCGGTGAACGGCTCGCCACCCGGTAGGGCGAACTCGACACTCGCGCCCGTGGGCACACCGTCGACGGCCAGCGTCACGTCGGGCACGTCACCGCCGAGCGAGACGGCCTGCACGACAAAGGTCGTCTCATCATTCTGGTTGGCGTGGGCGTAGCCGACGGCGACCGGGGCGCTGAGCTGGTAGCCGAAGACGTTCAGGCCCAATTCGAGGCACTGGCGGCGTCCGCTGCCCGTCGCGCACAGCTTGATGAAGCTCTGGCCGTTGGTCGCGTTCGCGCTAGCGGCGAGGGTCAGGGTCGTGTCGAACGGCGCGGTCCCGGAGGTACGACCCAGCGTCGCCGTGACCCCCGCCGGGACCGTCGCGCTGTCCAGTTGGAGCGTCACCGGCCCGCTGCCGTCGACGTGGATGGCGAAGGCGCCGGACTGGGTCCGCGCCACGCGCAGGGCGCCGGGATCCGACGAGAGTGCGACGCCGCTGGGCGCGATGGGCCGCGTGGTGACGTCAATCGAGCGCAGGAAGCGGGCGACGGCGGCCCGGTCCGCCGCGTTCGTCAGGACGTCGGCCGAGACGCCCGCACTGCGGTGGACGACGTTGTTGAGCACACAGTCGAGCGTCTCGCAGCCCCCGTTGTGGGTGTAGGGACCCAGGGCGTAGCCGCCGATGAGCGAGGGCGGGTTGAAGCCTTGCGCGCCCAGGGGCCGCTGGGTCTGATTGGCGGCCGTGTGCTCGACCGGGTTGTTGGGGTCAAACGTCCCGACGAGCCGCAGGACGCTGGGGATGAACTGGAGGGCCGGTTCGGGGGCCTGGCCGGTGGCGATCTCATTGGCGTTGGGCGGCGGGGTGAAGTCGCGCACGCTGCTGGTCCAAAAGGTTCCGCCGTGGCAGCTCTGGCAGTTGGCCACAGTGAACAGCGTGCGCCCCTGCTGGACGGTCGCGTCGTTGGGGTTCTCCGGCGACAAGGGCGAGCGGATGCCGCGCCTGACGTACTCGGTCACGGCGTCCAGGGCCTTGACGCCGCGCACGGTCAGCTGCTGGCGCCCGAAGTTGGCGGGGTCGAAGGCGCGCACCGTCGGGTGGGGGGCGGTCGGGTCGGCCACGCCGACGGTATCAGTGATGATGACGCCCTTGCCGCCGGACACACCGCGGATGTTCAACTCGAAGTCGTTGATCTCGTCGAAGATGGCCGAGTAGTTGAGCAGCCGCGCCTCGTCGGGGTTGTGCGGGTTGAACGAGGTGTTGAGGGGGATGGACTTGCGTGGCCCGGCCGGGAACTGCCAGACGACGCCGTCCGTCAGGCCCGACGGGTGGCAGCTCACGCAGCCCTGCCAGCCATTGTTGGACATGCGCCCGCGCACGGCCTGGCCGGTCGCCGGGTCGGTCTGGTCGAAGACACCCACCGACGTGTTGAACAACTCCTTGCCAATCTGGACGCGGTCCTCCAGCGTGCCCGCGCGGGGCAGCGCCGCCGCCGCCAGGCGCGCGATCTCGCGCTCCGGGGTCTGCGTCAGGTCGATAACCGACACGTCGCGCGAGACGTAGTTCATGACGTAGGCGCGGCGGTCGTCCGACGCGATAACCAGGCCCTGGGGGTTCTTGCCGACGGCAATCTCGCGCACCCGCGTGCCGTTGCTGGCGGTGTCGAAGACGGCGCTCGGCGCGCCCTGGCCGTCGAGCGCCACCTTCGCCAGGACATTGCTGGCCGCCGAGACGACGTAGCCGTCGTTGCTGGCGCGCTCGAAGGCGACGGCCCACGGGACGGCCAGGAACAGCTTGGGCGTGGCGGTCTGCTGCTTGACGGCCAGGTTGAGGTTGAGGTTGAACGCGCCCAGTTCGGTGTTGGTGGCGGTGTCGATGACGCCGAGAAAGGCCTGGGTGTCCACATCGAACTTGACGGGCGCTTCGGGCGCAGCCGCCGTGTTAGGCAGGTAGGCCCGCGTGCCCTTGAGGGTGATCCACTGCAATTGGTTCGGGAAGGCCTGGGTGGGCGTGGCGTTCGAGCCGCCAAAGGCCGTGCGGTCGGCGTCGAAGCCCGTGTCGTGCGGCTGAAGGTTGATGCGCGCCACGACGTTGCGGGTAGCGGTCGAGAGGACGAAGACACGCCCGTTCTTGCCGGTGTCGCTCATCTGCTGGCCGCCACTCGCCAGGTCGGACAGGAACTGGGTGACGTAGACAAACTCGACGCCGTCCTGGCGGTTGAGGTTGGTGACGGCGACGCCGCGCAGGCTAGCGTTCTCTGTGGCGTGAACCGCGTCCGTCTTGGCCGCTTCATTGAGCGTAACCGTCGTCGCCGGAGCCAGCGGCGCTTTCGCTTGCGCGGCGGACGATGTCACCTGGAGGATGCTGATGTCGCCTGAGCCGGCGTTGGTGATCCAGGCTTCGGCCCCGTTGGGCGTGAAGACGACGCCGTAGGGTTCGGTCCCCACGCGCACGTCCTGGGTGCGCCGCAACTGGCGCAGGTCTACCGCCGACACGGTTCCCGACGCCTGGTTCGTCACCAGGGCCAGGCGGTTGTTGGGATGGATGGCGACCGAGCGCGGCTCCTTCCCGACGCGAATCTCCGCTAGTTTGCGGTTGCGGTCAGCCTGGACGTCGAACACCGTGATCGAGTCGTTGTCGGGGTTGCAGACCACCAGCAGCCGGTTGTCACTAGTCAGGGCGATGGGGCTGGCGTTGGCCGGGCCACTGGCGCGCTGGGCTGGCGCGTCGACGCCGGTGGGCGCGCCCGCCTCAGTCGAGACCGATGGGTCGTCGGGCGGCGTGGCGTAGACCGGCAAGAAGGCCAGCGCCAGGGTGACCAGGGCCAGGGTCACAGCGAGAACGGGCAGGAGACGAAGCCAGCGAGCGGGGGTGGGCATGGGAAGACCTCCTCTGGATAGCGCGAGGCGGAAGGCGGCAACGATACTCAGTGTAGCGAGGAGGTGGCTAAGCCGGGGGCTAAAGAGTGGTCAAGGAAGTGGTCAAATTCGCGGCGCGGGGCGTCGACTGGCACGTCTTGTGCTTGTCCTGAACGAGGCAGGCGGCCGCCTGCCCGCTTGATTGGGTCTCACCAGCGGGAAGCCTTGTGCAACCCGCTGCGCTGTGTGCTTTGCGAGGTCTCCCATGCTGCCTGCCGCCGATCCGCCACCCCCTCAGCCCGCCACCAACCCACCGGGTCAGCCGCAGCCGTGGCTGACGAGCCTGCGCCGTGTCGTCGCCAGCGGCAGCGGCTTCGAGAGCCAGCGCTACCTCGCCAAGTGGCTGCTGCTCGGCACGCTCATCGGTGTTGTCGCCGGCGTCGGGGCCATCCTCTTCTCGTGGGCGATTGAGGTCTGCACCCACTTCTTCCTGGGGACCCTCGTCGGCTATCTCCCGCCCTCTCCCATTGGCGAAGGGAATCAGCCCGTGACGGCCATGCTCCGCCCGTGGCTGCTGCCCCTCGTCGTCGCCCTGGGTGGGCTGCTGTCCGGCCTGCTTGTCTTTAGCCTGGCCCCCGAAGCCAAGGGCCACGGCACCGACTCGGCCATCGCCGCCATCCACCACGGGCGCGCCCGCATCCGCGGCCGCATCCCACCCGTCAAGCTCGTCGCCTCCGCCATCACTATCGGCTCGGGCGGCTCGGCGGGCCGCGAGGGGCCGACGGCCCAGATCTCGGCGGGCTTTGGCTCGCTGCTGGCCCAGTGGCTTCGCTTGAGCGTCGGGGACCGCCGCATCGCCGTCGCGGCCGGCATCGGCGCGGGCATCGGGGCCATCTTCCGCGCCCCCCTGGGCGGGGCCGTCATGGCCGCCGAGATTCTCTACATCCACGATCTGGAGGTCGAAGCCCTGATTCCCAGCCTCATCGCCTCCATCGTCGGCTTCAGCATCTTTGGCCTGGTCAACGGCTTCACGCCCATCTTCGGCGAGCAACCCCAGTTGGGCTTCAGCCACCCAATCGAGTTGCTCTACTTCGCTGCCCTGGGCGTCCTGGCCGGCCTGGTTGGGTTACTGTACGCGAAGGTCTTCTACGGCACGGAGCGCGTCTTCGACCATCTGAGGCTCCCGCGCTGGCTCAAGCCGGCCCTGGGCGGACTGCTGGTCGGACTGATGGGCGTGTTCATTCCTCAGACAATCCACACCGGCTACGGCTGGGTCCAGTTCGCCATGACGCCGCAACTCCTGACCTGGCCGCTGTGGCTGCTGTTGCTGCTGCCGTTCCTGCGTATCCTCGCCACGAGCCTGACCATTGGCTCCGGTGGCTCCGGCGGCATCTTCGGTCCGGGCATGGTCATCGGCGGGCTGCTGGGCGCAGCGTTCTGGCGCGTCGGCCACACCTTCCTGCCCCAGATGCCGCCCTCGCCTGCGCCCTACGTCATCATCGGCATGATGGCGACGTTTGGCGGTATCGCCCACGCGCCGCTGGCGATGATGCTCATGGTGGCCGAGATGACGGGCAACCTGGCCCTGCTCGCCCCGGCCATGGTCGCCGTCGCCATCGCGACGGCCCTGGTTGGCGACAACACGATTTACCAGAGCCAGTTGCCCGACCGCGCCAGTTCACCCGCCCACCGCGTCCGCTTCAGCTTCCCCCTGCTCTCCACGCTGCGCGTCCAGGACGCCATGCAGGAGGCGCCGCCCCCCGCCATCCAGGCCGACGCCAGCCTGAGCGAGGCCGAGGCTATGCTGGAGGATGGAACGGGGCTGGTGGTCGTCAATGCGCGGGGCGAAGCCCTGGGGGCGCTGACACGGGAGGCGCTGCGCGCCGTCCCGCCGGGGCGCTGGGGAAACCTGCGGGCCGGGCAGCTCGTCGGCGAATACCCGGTCCTGCTCGAGGCCGAGCAGGCGATGGACACAGCGCTGGACCGCTTGCTGGGGCGGGGGTTGGGTTGGGCGCCAGTGGTCGAGGGGGGGCGAGTCGTAGGCTGCCTCCACGTGCGCGACGTGATGGCCGTCTACAAGGCGTCGCTGGCGCGGAGCGTGCAGCGAGCCGCCGCGCTGCCGGAGGATACGGCCTTGTTTGAGGCGCAGGTCACGGCGGACTCGCCGCTGGTGGGGCATAGCCTGGCCGACGCGGGCCTGCCGCGCGGGGCGCTCGTAGTGTCCATCACGCGGGGTGGGCACACCATCTTCCCCCGCGCCGATACGTGTCTTCAGGTGGGAGACCAGGTCCTCCTGATGGCGGATCCAGAAAGCGAGGGGGCGCTGCGCGCCTTCCTGGCGCCGGCGGCGGAGGCCTGAGATTCAGCCGCAGCAAAAACTCCCAGGTCGGCGGGGTCGCCCACGCCAGCCTGGGAGTGTGGTGAACGGTGATTGCGTGGGCTACGCACCCACGGGGACGACATCCGCCGCCGCGGGGCCTTTGGCGCCGCTGACGATGGAGAACTCCACGGCCTGCCCCTCTTCCAGCGAGCGATAGCCATCGCCTTGGATCGCGCTAAAGTGGACGAAAACGTCAGGTCCACTGGTCTGGCTCAGAAAGCCATAGCCCTTCGATGCATTGAACCACTTCACCGTGCCGGTCACTCGGTCGGACATGCTGCCATTCCTCCGTGTTGATACTGTAGATTCCGCGTGTCCTGGGCGAGCAAAAAAAGAACCGCCGACGCTAAACGCCAGCGGTTTCTCAGCAAGCTGGAACAACTTTCAGGAGCGTTCTACGGCCTGAAGTATAGTCGGCTTGACGCCGCCTGTCAAATGGCGCCGGCTGCCACACTCGAACGCCCCTACTTGCTACCGCTACCCGGCTGGGCTATCATTGACCCACCAGAAGGGCTACGGCGCCCAGGAGGGTCGATATGGTCGTCACACAGGCCCAGCGCCTCAGGAGTAGCGTCCGTTCGGACCTCGCGCTCCTGCTGGCGCTGGCGCTCGTCAAGCTCGTTGCCCACACTCTGACCAATACCCAGTACGGCTTCCACCGCGACGAACTGGCGACGCTCGACGATGCGCGCTCCCTGGCGTGGGGCTACGTCGCCTATCCGCCCCTCACGCCCTGGGTAGCGCGTCTCGCGCTCGACCTGTTCGGGCCATCGCTGCCCGGACTGCGCTTCTTCGCCGCGTTGACGCAGAGCGCGGCCATGGTCCTGGCGGGCCTCCTGGCGCGCGAGATGGGCGGCGGCCGCGCGGCCCAGGTCGTGACGGCCCTCGCCGTCGCCATCGCGCCGGTCTCGTTCGCCGTGAGCACGCTCTTCCAGTATGTCGCGTTCGACTACCTGTGGTGGACCCTTATCGCGTACCTGGTGGCGCGGCTACTCAACTCCGACAACCCACGCTGGTGGCTGGGCATCGGGGCCGTCATCGGCGTCGGGATGATGACGAAGTACACGATAGCGTTCTACGTCATCGGCATCATCGTCGGCGTGCTGCTCACCCCCGCGCGCCGCTACCTGACCAGCCGCTGGTTGTGGGCCGGCGCGGGGCTGTCGCTCCTCATCTTCCTCCCCAACCTGGTCTGGCAGGCGCAGCACAGTTTCATCTCGCTGGAGTTCTTAAGCAGCATCCACGCCCGCGACGTGCGCATCGGGCGGACGAGCGAGTTCTGGCTCGATCAGGTGCGCCTCGCCAGCAACCCCTTCACCCTACCCCTCTGGCTGGCCGGTTTGGCCTTCCTCTTTGTCTCACCCCGCGGCCACCGCTATCGGATGTTAGGCTGGATGGCCGTCGTCCCGGTGGCCCTCTTCGCCCTCGCCCAGGGGCGCGGCTACTACACCGGCCCGGTCTACCCGATCCTGCTGGCGGCAGGCGCGGTGTGGGGCGAGGGCTGGCTGGCCCGCCTGACGCCCGGGCGAGCGCGTCTGGTACGCGGCGTCACGGCCGCGCTGCTCATCGTGGGCGGCGTCATCGTCGTCCTGCTGGGGCCGTACGCGCCCCTCAACTCGCCCTTATGGACCATCGTCAACAGCATCAACGGGGAGTGGCGGGAAGAGGTCGGTTGGCCCGACCTCGTGCAGACCGTCGCCGGTATCTACCACGCGCTACCCGCTGAGGACAAGGGCCAGGCGGGTATTCTGGCCGGCAACTATGGCGAGGCGGGCGCCCTCAATCTCTACGGGCCACAGTACGGCCTGCCGACGGCCATCAGCGGCGTCAACTCGTACTGGCTGCGCGGCTATGGCGACCCGCCACCCCAGACCCTCGTCGTCGTCGGCTTCTCCCTGGGGTACGCCTTCCGCTTCTTTGAGACCTGCGAGATCGCCGGACGGAATACCAACGCCTACGGCATTCGCAACGAGGAGAGCGTTGACCACCCCGACATCCTCGTCTGCCGGACACCGCGCCGTCCCTGGCCCGCGCTGTGGCCCGACCTGCGCTCCTTCGGCTAGCCTCTGTCAGTCCACCAGCGCGACGGCCTTGCCCGCGATGCGGCGTTCGCCCAGCGCGGCGAGTAGCGCGCCCATGTCGCGCCAGTTCGCCTGGGCATCGACTTGCGGGTCCAGGCGGCCGTCGGCCACCAGCGCCAGCAGGTCCGCGAGCTCGCGGCTGCCGACGCCCTGGCGTTCCAGTTCCTGGAACAGGCTCAGGGCGTAGAAGCGGGCCGCGCCCTTGCGGACCAGGGCCAGGCTATCGAACGTCGTTGGTTCGTCGGACGATGCACCGATGGAGACGACGGCGCCGCCCGACGCCAGCCGCGCCAGGGCGTGGCCGAGGACGCTGCCCCCAATGGATTCGATGACCAGGTCGAACGGCGGGCCGTCGGCGTCGAGGCTCAGGATCGTCTCCGCCGCGCCCAGCTCCGCCAGACCGGCGGCGCGTTCCGGCCGGCCGACGAGCGCCGTCACGTGCGCGCCGCCCAGCCGCGCCAGTTGGACCGCGAAGCGGCCGACACCGCCCGCCGCGCCGGTGATGAGGAGGCGCTTGCGGAGGAGAATGCCACCGTGGGCGAGGGCGACGAGAGAGGTCAGGCCCGCCACCGGGATGGCCGCCGCGGCGGCGAAGCTAACGCCGTCGGGGATGGCGGCCAGGCGGCGGGTGGGGACGGCGACGCGCTCAGCCCACGCACCCTCGACGACCAGCCCGGCCACGCGCGCGCCCGCTGACGGGCCGCTGCCATCGGCGGCCGGGTGGAGAATCTCCCCCGCAACATCGTAGCCGGGCCGCCACCCGTCCTCTGCCCAGGTCAAGCGGCGGTAGTTGCCCCGGTTGAGCGAGACGGCGCGCACGGTGACGACGGCCTCGTCGCGGGCGGGCGACGGTTCGGCCACGTCACGGAATTCGATCCGGTTGGGGCGCGCGGGCGCGCAGACAATGGCGCGCATAGCAGTCCTCCTGCCTGGCTCAGCTCTCAGGTGTTCCGCATTTGCGGGTCGAGGAGGTCGCGCAGCCCATCCCCCAGCAGGTTGAGCGACAGGACGGTGACGGCAATCGCCAGGCCGGGGAATACCGTCAGCCACCAGCCGAGCCGCATGTAGTTACGGGCCTCACTCAGGATCGCGCCCCACTCCGGCGTCGGCGGTTGCGCGCCCAGCCCCAGGAACGACAATGCGGCCCCGGTCAGGATCGCGCTCGCCGTGCCCAGCGTCGCCAGGACAATCAGGGGGGCCAGGATGTTGGGCAGGATGTGGCGCAGCAGGATACGAGTCTGGCTGCAGCCGGTCGCCTGGGCCGCCTCGATGTACGGCAGGTTACGCACCGTCAGCACCGACGCGCGGACCAGGCGGGTGTAGGTCGGGATGGAGGCAATGCCGACGGCCAGCATGACGTTCGCCAGGCTCGGGCCGAGGATGGCGACGATGCCCAGGGCGAGCAGGACCGACGGGAACGCCAACAGGAGGTCCATCGCCCGCATGACCACCATGTCCAGCCACCCGCCCGCGTAGCCCGCCGGCAAGCCCAGCAGCAGTCCGATGCCCACCGCCAGCGTGACCGACACGAGGCCGATGAGCAGCGAGAGATGCGCCCCGGCCAGCAGGCGGCTCAGGATGTCGCGGCCAAAGTGGTCGGTCCCCAGCCAGTAGGGCGGGCCTGGCTCGGTCAGCCGCACGGCGGTGTTGATGGCGACCGGGTCGAAGGGAGTCCAGCGCATGCCGATGAGGGCCAGCAGGACAATGACGCCCAGCAGCGCCGCGCCGAGTACGGCGCTGGGGCTGCGCGCGAAGCGCCGCAGGGCCGACGAGCCGCGTCCCGCCGCCAGGCTGGCGACCGCCGGGGAGGAGGCAGTCGCGTTCCTCTCCGCTGACCCAGGCGCGACGCCGGGCGAGGTCTTCTCAATCATAACGAATCCTCGGATCGACCAGCGCGTAGGAGACGTCGACGACCAGGTTGATGAGCACGTAGACGACGGCGACGAAGAGGACAAGCCCCTGCACCAGCGGAAAATCCCGCCCCAGGATGGCGGCGACGAGCAGGCGGCCGATGCCCTGGCGCGAGAACACCGTCTCGACCACCACCGCCCCCGCCAGGAGGTTGCCAAACTGCAAGCCGACGATGGTCAGGACCGGAATGATGGCGTTGCGCAGGGCGTGGCGGACCAGGACGGTGTGGGCGGCCAGGCCCTTGGCGCGGGCCGTCGTGACGTACGCCTGACGCAGGACTTCCAGCATCGAGCTGCGGGTGAGCCGCGCGATGATGGCCGCCGCGCCGAAGCCCAGCGTCGCCGCTGGCATGATGAGCCGCTGCCAGCCCTCGGTGCCTGTCGCGGGCAGCCAGCCGAGATACAGCGAGAAGACGAGGAGCAGCATCAGTCCCACCCAGAAGGACGGGAAGGACACGCCGACGAGGGCGAAGAACATGGACAGCGCGTCGAGCCAGGAGTGGGGGCGCAACGCGGCCAGGATGCCCAGCCCCATGCCGACCACGACGGCGATGGTCATGGCGGCCAGGGTGAGCTGGATGGTGGCGGGCAACTGGGTCCGAATCTCGTCCAGCACTGGGCGCTTGTACTGGAGCGAGCGGCCCAGGTCGCCCTGGAGCGCTCGCCCCGCGAAGCGCGCGTACTGCACGACCAGCGGATCGTTGAAGCCGTACTGCTGGCGCAACGCTGCCGCCTGCTCGCCGGTCACGACCGCGTCGCCCAGCACCGCCGTCAGCGGGTCGCCGGGCACGAGGTAGAGGCTGACGAACACCAGCACCGAGATGCCGGCGATGACGGGAATCGCGGCCAGCAGGCGCTTGACGATGTAGCTAGCCATTACTCCAGCGACATCTCATAGAAGTACGGATAGCTGCCCAGTGGGTGGGTGCGGAAGCCCTTGACCTTGCTGCTGACGGCGAACAGCCGCGCGAAGTTGTAGACCGGGAACGAGTAGGCGTTCTCCATGATCCGCACCTGCGCCTGCTCCAACAGCGCGGCACGCTTGGCCGTGTCCGGCTCCTTGGCCTGGTCGTCCAGCAGCTTGTCCAGGTCGGTGTCCTTGATGCGCGACCAGTTGAAGCTGCCCAGGTTGCGCGAGTGGTAGACGAGCTGGATGGCGCCGGGGTCGCTGTCGATGACGGCGGTGGAGAACAGGTTGCCCTCCCCCTTGTGGCCCATGCTAACGCGGGTGGCCTGGTCGAAGACCTTGACGTTGACCTGGATGCCCAGGGGCTTGAGCAGGCTCTGCGTGGCGATGACCAGCGGCTCGTAGGTCGTCAGGTTGACGTAGTCGACCACCATCTTCTGGCCGTCCTTCGCGCGCACGCCGTCCGGCCCGACTTTCCAGCCCGCGGCGTCGAGGAGTTGCTTGGCCTTCTCGGGGTCATACGGGTACATACCGGCGACCTTCTTCGAATAGTACAGCGTGTTGTCGGCCAGGGGACCATCGGCCGGCGTGTACAGCCCGAAGAAGGCGGTGTTGATGAGGTCGGGGCGGTTGAGACCGTAGAGGATCGCCTTGCGAACGTTGACGTCGTTGAAGGGCGGCTTCTCGGTGTTCATGAACATGGTCATGGGCGCGCCGGGCGTGCGCGCGGTAACCATCTGGTACTTGTTAGTCTTCTTGAGGCGGTCGAAGTCGCCTTCGGGGACGGTCTCGATGATGGTCACGTCCCCGCTCTCGAAGGCCGTCAGGCGCGCGCCGTTCTCCGAGATGCCGACGAAGGTGATGCTGTCGAGGTAGGCCGGGCCGGTGTGGTTAAAGAACGGCGGTCCCCAGTTGTAGTCGGGGTTGCGCTCGACGGTCATGTGGTCCTTGGGAACCCACTCCTTGAACTTCATGTAGCCCGTGCCGACGGGGTTGCGCCCGAAGTCGTCGCCGGACTTCTTGACCGCCGTGGGCGAGACAATGGCCAGCCAGGTCTGGCTCAGCGCGTCATAGAACGCGGCGTAGGGCGCTTTGAGTACCACCTGCGCCGTGAACTCGTCTACGACCTTCGTTTCCTGGTAGGGGCCGAGCTTGCCGAGCGCGAAGGGCGACTTGGTGGCCGGGTCGGCCAGGCGGTCGAAGGTGAACTTGACCGCCTCGGCGTTGAAGGGCGTGCCGTCGTGGAACTTGACGCCCTTGCGCAGCTTGAAGGTGTGGGTGAGGCCGTCGGACGACGACTCCCACGACTCGGCGAGGCCGGGCTTGTACTTGAGATCGGTCGGGTCTTGCCAGACCAGGGTGTCGTAGAGGGTCTGCATGACGTTGAACGCCGAGGCCTGGGCGGTCTTGGCCGGGTCGAGGGAGTCGGGTTCGTTGTTCATGGCGTAGCGCAGCGCGCCGCCCGGCTTGCCGGGGCCAGGCGCGGCTTTCGGGACCTCGGCCTTGGCGGCGGGGGCGGTGGTGGCGGCAGCTTGCGGAGCCTGGGTGGCCTGGGGAGCGGCCGGCTTGGCAGCGGCGGCCTGGGTCGGGGCGGGCGCCTGGGTGGGGGCGGCGGCCTTGGGGGCTTCGGGCGCCGCGGCGGGCGAGGCGCAGGCCGCCAGCAGCGACAAGAGGGCGATGAGCAGCGAGACGCGGACGAACGGTCGTCTGAGCATGAATCTCTCCTCCTTGATGAAGCCTGGTCGGCGGCGACTCAGGCCGGCCAACGACACGGCGGGCCAGCGCCGCCGCCTGGGAGGAGTGTATTCTAGAATATTGAACCGGGCTGTCAAAGAACGCCGGATTGGTGCTGACCAATGTGGCAAGCGCCACGTGGGCTAGGCTGGCTCTTCACCTGGCGGTGGCAGATCGCGACACGCCTGATCGGCCGTCCTGAGTAGCCACAGCGAGAGGTCCTGTTCATCCTTGAGTTCCGCTAGCCTGTGCCACAGCCGCTTGAACACCGTCTGGAAGACTTCGTCCGCCGTCTCCGCCGGCAAGGCATGGACGCGCACCGCAACGCTATACACCAGGGCGCCATGCCGCTCCACCAGCGTATGCCACGCCACCTCCTCGCCGCCGAGGCACGCCCGCACGAGCGCTCCGTCCTGCGCCCCGCGCAACACCGCCTGGCGCGCCTCTCCCCTCTCCGGCCGCTCGGCCTCCGTGCCCGCCGCATCGGCCCTCGGTCGGCCCCACCGGGCGCCATATCGGGCCAGCATACTCCACCCCCTCTCGATTGACTATCTGTGTTATATATGACGTACAGGGCCTATGATTCGGCACGCGACCGGCGTGAAATTTGGGTGAAATCTCCGACATTTAGTCCATAGTTGGTGGACTATTAGGTGTGAATGCTCTACGCTGCTCAGATGTCTCGATCCTGCACGCTGAGGAGTAATGAAAAAGGCTGGAGGGGTAAGCCTCCAGCCTCACATGCACAGTTGGACCGATCAGAAGTACCTAGCGAAGAACGAGACACACTCGCCCAATGGGAAGCGGTGGTAATCCCCGTAGGCATCTTCAAGGTACTTGCAGAACTCGACCGCCTCCCTATTGCCCTGATAGCCGTTGACCCACGTCTGGTAGAAGCTGACGCACTGCCCCTGGTTCGAGAATAGGCCCCAGAAGTTGTGCGTCTCCTGACAGAACTGCGGCCCTCCCGGGTCCGCCGAAGCCGTCGAGGCCAAGCCGAAGACGAGGGCAAGCATCAGCACCACGACCCCAACCAGCCACAATCGACGCATAGCAGGCTCCTTTCTTGGTCAACCGGGGATTTGTGACCTACTATACAACAAGAGACCAATTTTGTCAATAATGCTTATTTTGACATTAATCTCGTTGCGGAGGCATCTTCTGTGCTCAACCGCGCCAACCATTAGCAACACGATACCCTAACCGCAGGTACGATAAGTCGGTAATTGAACGGTCGGGCGAATCCTCATCTAGCCTTCAACTCGCTTTAATGTGCGCTTAAGCCAGAGTCGGTAATATAGGTTCAACGGTGGATGACCTCCCACCCCAACCTCTCAGAGACAACGGCCTGGTGACGGCAACCCCGTCCTCAGGCCGTTGTCTCTTTCCCCGCGTCCTTTGACCGTGTACCTTTTGATGAAGCCAAGGGCGCGGCCCCGGAGCCTGGAGCGCCACGATGCTCTCGCGCCGCCTTGTCGCCAGCGCCGCCGGCGCCGCGCTGGTCGTCCTGCTTATCCTTAGCCAGGGCAACCACGATGCCCTCTCCGCTCAGTCGGCCACACCCACCGCTACCCCGGCCGTCGTTCTCCTCTTCCCCCACATCGAGCGCCGCGAACCGTCCCCCGGCCCAACGCTGACACCCACCCCCCCAATGCCCATCGGCCAGAACGCCGTCTGCGCGCAGCAGGGGCTGGTCCAGATCTGCGCGTCGGTGTGGGACGCCGCACCGGCCCAGCATACCGACGCCGTGGTCTATGGCCGACTGCTGGACCGGGGTGTCCCGCGCGAGGGCCTCTGGATGCGTACCGTCTGGCGCTACCCCGCTGGCGTCCAGACATGCGAGGGAAGTACAGGGGTAGGCGGCGTGGGCATCTGCCGCACCAACGTCGGCGACACGCCGGTTGGCTACCGCGTCGTCGTGGACGTCACCATCACCTTCCACGACGAGGCGCACACCATCTCGACGTGGTTCACCCCCCGCGCGCCGTAAGCCCGCGACGCGCCATCGCTTCTCTATATACCTACGGACACTGGATGACGGCCTGCGCCCACAGGCAGCCGCCACATGCCGGGGCGGGGCTGTCGAAGCAGTCGGTCTCGTTGCTCTCGGCCAGTTCGCACCCGCCACACGACGTGCACGGCGCGAAGCCAAACCCCTGCACCCGCTCCCGATAGGCGACATAGTCAGGATCGTACCACAGGTCGAGTAGGTCGCGCTCGGCGACATTGCCGATGACGTGGCGGTAGGAGACACGCCGGCGGCGGCGGAGATAGCTGACGTGGGTGTGGACGAGGGGCGGGCACGGGCTAACGTTGCCGTCCCACCCAATGGCCATTGCGCCGCTCTCGATAAAGGTGCACACGTCGTTGGCCCCACCGAGATTGTTGCCGGCGAAGGTGATGTTGAGGTGGCTCTTGAGCACACGCAGAAAGGCCTCGCTAGAGACCTCGTCCAGTTCCATCTTGGGCATGCTGAGGCGCGGCAGCCACGGCGACGGCAGGTAGGCGATGTCGTTCAGCGTACGCTCGTAAAGGACCTCGTCACACATCTGCGGCGAGTAGGGCAGGACGTTGGTCACCATGAACCGCTTCGCCCCGTGGCGGCGGCCGATGGCGATGACCTCCGGCAGGTCGCGGATGTTGCGCCTCATGGCGACAAAGGCCACCCCGATCTCCGGCTTCGGCTGGTGGGCCGGCCGCCGCAGGCGGCGGAAGCGCGCCAGGTTCGCCAGCACCTCGGGCAGGGCCGCGCCCAGCCGCACGTCGGCGTAGCTCTCCGGCGTCGCGCCGTCAATCGACACCCACACGGTGTCCAGCCCGGCGTCGATCAAGCGCCGTGACCGCTTGTCGTCCAGGAGCGTTCCGTTGGTAATCATCTCGACTGTCGCGCCCAGCGCCTTGACTTGCGCTACCATGTCGATGGTCTTGGGGTGCGCCAGCGGCTCGCCGATGCCGCCGAAGAAGACCAGGGGCGGCGGGTCGATCTGGCGCAGGCCATCGAGGATGCGCGCAAAGGTGGCGTCGGCCATCTGGCCGAGCGGCACGTCCCACGTACTGCGCATGCAGAAGGTGCAGTCGATGTTGCAGCGATTGGTCGGCTCGATGTAGACCTTCGCCAGGTGCGTGGCCGGGCGGTGGACGCGCAGATGGTTGACGCCCTCGTCGATGCGGACCCGCGCGCCGGGCTGGATGCCGAAGCGCGCGGCGACGTCGGGGGGCAACCGCAGCCGCCCGTCGTCATCCACTTCCGCCCAGACTGCCTTTTGCGTGTCCATTATGTCACCTCGTCCCCCTGGTCAGCCGGCCGGCGGTCGGACCGCCCACTCCCCCTTCTACCAGTATAAGCTAGACGCCGCCTGTGTGGCGGCGAGGCCCCACTACGTGACGTAGTGACTACGCAACTGATGGTTCGCCCGTCGTTTTTGCTTTCAGCTCGACACGCCTATAATCGTGGTCATGAGCACGAGAAAGCGGGACGCCCTGGTCCTGTCGGGCGTAGTCGGCATGGTTCTGCTCATCGGCGTGGTCTACGCGCGCTGGCTGGGCGGAACGCAGTGGGATGCCGATGAAGGCATCATGCTGATGCAGGCTCGGCTCCTAGGCCAGGGATTTCAGCTCTATTCCCAGATCACCAGTGACCAGCCGCCCGGGGTCCCTCTCTCCATCCTGGCGGCCTTCCGGTTGGTCGGCGACAGCGTCGAGGTCGGACGGCTCACCACCCTGGTCTACGCCCTCGTTGGCCTGCTCGGCGTGGCGCTGCTGGCCGTCCTGCTGAGCCGCGCGGCCCGCGCCTGGCCGGTCGCGGCCTTCGCGGCCCCCCTTCTCCTCGCCCTGACCCCCAACTTCTTCTGGCTGGCGCGCTCCGTCGTACGCGATATCCCCGCCCTCAGCATGGCGACGCTCGCCGTAGCCCTGGCTCTGCTCTACGCGCGTACGAGGCGTCAGCGCTGGCTCATCCTGGCCGCCGCCGTCTTCACCTGGGCGGTCTGCCTCAAGCTCAGCGTTGGCCTACTCGCCGCGCCGCTGCTCGCCTTTGCCTACTGGCCCGTCCTGGACAGCGCCTCTTCTCGCTGGCGCGTAGCAGTACGGACTACCCTGGCGCTCGCCGTCGGCAGCCTGCCGCTGGTCCTCCTGTTTGGAGGACTGTTCGACGTGGTAGGCTTCTACGACCAGGCCATCACAACGCCGCTGGCCGCGCGCACTGTCTGGCCCAACCGGGCGGCTGAGTACAGCCAGTGGGTGGCTGGGTACCTGGTCATCGACAACCGGCTGTTGACGGCGCTGGCCGGAGTGGGCCTGGCGGCTCTCCTACGTCGTCGCCGCCGCTGGGGTGTTATCATGGCCGGCTGGTTGGCCCTGACGGTCCTGGCGTTAGTGAACCAGCGGCCCCTCTTCGCCGAGCATCACTTCGCTATGCTCCTCTACCCGCTGGCCGCGTTGGCGGGCATCGGCGCGGCTGTAACGGTGGCGGCAGTGACCGACGCGTGGCGCGACCACCACCGCTGGCCTCTCGCCGGTGCGGGCGTTGCCGTGCTCGTCCTGCTCATAGGCCTGTCCCGCGTTCCCGATCAGGTGAGCAGCCTGCGCGCCAACCTGCGCCCGGCGGCCTCTTCCTCCCTCCTGGAAGCGGCCGTCTGGCTCGCCCGCAACACCCAGCCCTCCGACTTTGTCGTCACCGACCCGCCCATGATCGCCTTTCGCGCCCAACGCCTCCAGACGCCCGGCCTGGTCGTGCCGAGTTCCAAGATCATCGAGACGGACGTCCTATCGGCGCAGCAGGCCATCGAGGACGCCGAGGCGTTCCAACCGAAGGCTCTCGCCTTGTGGAATGGGCGGCTGAACCGCCTCGACGCGTTCATGGCTTGGGTCAAGCAGCACTATGTCGAGGTCGAGAACACAAAGGGCCGCACGCTGTGGCTCGCCTTCGACCCAGCGTCGATCCAGCATCCTCAGAGTGGTCGCTTTGGCAATGTGGCCGAGTTGTTAGGCTACAATCTGGCGGACGAGGACCGTGAAGTGACATTGACCCTCTACTGGCGCGCCCTTGCCGCGCCCAGCCAGGACTGGACGGTGTTTACCCATGTCGTCGGCCCGAATGGGCAGGGTTATGGGCAGCACGATGGCACGCCCGCCGAGGGCGCTGAACCAACATCGGGGTGGGATGAGGGTCAGGTGATTCGCGACGAGCATGTGATCGTCATGACCGCCGCCGCGCCGGTCACAACCAGCCTCGAAGTTGGCTTCTACGACCGCGTCACCGGGGCGCGGCTGCCTGTGACCGTCGACGGCGAGCGCGTCGATGGCGACCAGCTCACGCTCAACACGCTCCTCGCCCCAGTGATGCGTTGAATCCCTACCCGTTCCCCAGCCCGCGTGAGTAGGCTTACATCCTTAGCCCGACGCCGCAGCGCCAGGCGCTCGGTCAGGGACGTGTTGCCTGGCAGGAGCTTCTAGTGTATACTGCCCCTGTCTCTCGGTGACAGCGTCTGACCCGCGCCAGGCGGACAGACCGGGTACGGGACAGCAGAGGGGTGACGCATGGCCGCGACGATCCTCGTCGTCGAAGACGAGGAGGCGATTCTGAACCTGATTGTGGCCTACCTCAAGGCGGAGGGATACGTGGTGCGCGTCGCCCGCGATGGGCGCGAGGCCCTCCAGTTGGCGCGCCTCAATCGGCCCGACCTCGTCATCCTCGACCTGCTGCTGCCTGAGATGGACGGCCTTGAGGTGTGCCAGAAGCTCCAGCAGGAGGGCGGGCCGTATGTCCTGATGCTGACCGCCCGCGCCGAGGAGATCGACAAGGTCGTCGGGCTGTCCGTCGGGGCCGACGACTACATGACCAAGCCGTTCAGCCCCCGCGAACTCGTCGCGCGCGTCAAGGCCATCCTCCGCCGCAGCCGCCACGGGCCGGCCGCGAGCGAACCCAGCCTGCTACGCTTCCACGACCTGACCATCGACCCGGAACGCCGCGAGGTGCGCCGCCGCGAGGCCCTCATCACCCTCACCGCCCGTGAGTTCGATCTCCTATACACCCTGGCCGCCTATCCGGGGCGTGTCTTTACCCGCGAGCAACTCCTGGAGCGCGTCTGGGGCCACGACTTCGAGCGCGTCGACCGCGTCGTGGACGTCCACATCAGCCTGTTGCGCCGCAAGCTCGAAGACGACCCCGCCGAGCCAACGATCATCCAGACCGTGCGCGGCGTAGGGTACAAGTTCACCGGATGACGGTGGACGACGGACCGCCGACTGTCTTGCCGTCGTCGGAGGTCAGCCGTCAGCCGTCGGCGGTTGTGAGGCGCAGCGATGCACTGGACGCGGCAGCTACGCTGGAAACTGTTCGTCTCCCACGCCATCATCGTCGTCATCGCCGTGGTGGTGCTGCTGGGCACGGCGCAGTTCCTGCTGCGCAGCGGGCGCGCCGACACAACCCCTGTGCCGGTCGAGGGCGCGCCCGGCGCGGCAGTCGAGACGGGCGGGGACGCCATCGGCGACCGTGCCCAGGCCATCCTGGAAGAGGCGCTGCTGGTCGCCAGCTTTGGCGCGCTGGCCGTCGCCGTCGCCGCCAGCCTCTTCGTCGCCCACCGCATCGTCGCGCCGCTGCAGGCGCTCACCGAGGTCAGCCGCCGCCTGGCGCTGGGCTACTACCGCGAGCGGACCGAGATTCAGTCAGACGACGAGCTGGCCCAACTCAGCCGCAGCATCAACCAGTTGGCCGAGACGCTCGACCACACCGAGCAGCGCCGCCTGGCCTTGCTGGCCGACGTGGCCCACGAGTTGCGCACCCCTCTCACCACCATCGAAGGCTACATGGAGGGCTTGCTCGACGGCGTCATCGCGCCCGACGAGCAGACCTTCACCCTGATCCGCCACGAGGCGGCGCGCCTCCAGCGGCTGACCGAGGAACTGGGCTTGCTGTCGCGCACCGAGGCCGGCGAGTTGGACATGGTCCCCCGCCCCATCAACCCCGGCGCGCTGCTCCAGGGGCTGGTGACGCGCTTCCAGCCCCAGTTTAGCGTGTGCGACATCGACCTGTGCCTCGACCTGCCGCCCGCCCTGCCCCAGGTCGAAGCCGACCCCGACCGGCTGGCCCAGGTGTTCATCAACCTGCTGGCGAACGCGCTGCGCTACACGCCCGCCGGCGGGCAGGTCACGGTCAGCGCGATGGAGCGCGACGACAGCGTCGAGATTCAGGTGCGCGATACCGGCATCGGCATCGCCACCGAGCACCTGCCGCACATTTTTGAGCGCTTCTACCGCGTCGACAAGTCACGGGCCCGGTCGAGCGGCGGGACGGGCATCGGTTTGACCATCGCCCGCTACATCGTCTACGCCCACGGTGGCGACATCTGGGCCGAGAGCGACGGGCCGGGTCACGGGGCCGTCTTCCACGTTAGCCTGCCGGTGTATCAACCCGCCTTCGCGGTGCGTATCACCGAGGCGGTGGACGAGGGGGAGGCAGTCACCCAGGAGGGCGCCGGTGGAGATTGACATCCCCTTCGTCCCGCTGGGTGTCCTGCGCGGCGTGGCCTTCTTCCTGGCGGTATGGGGCGGCGGGCTGGTCGTCGTCCTGCTCGCGCTGCGCTGGTTGTTCCCGCCGCTGACCCGTCAGCGCCCGACAGGCGTCAGCGCCCGCGAGCGCTTCCCCGTCCGCCTCGCGCCCGGCTGGCAGGAGCCGACCCGCCGCGCCCGACCGCCGCGCCCGACCTGGACGACGCCCGACCTGCCCCCCATCGTCATCGAGGAGACCGAGTCCGTCGCCGCGCAGGACCGCCGCCGGCCGGGCGTCTACTGGCGCCAGAACCGGCGTCTGATTGGCGCTCTCCTGCTGATCTGGGCGGCGGCATTTGTCGTGCCCTCGCTGGCCGCGCCCTGGCTCAACCAGGTCACCATCCTGGGCGGCTTCCCCCTGGGCTACTACATGGGGGCGCAAGGCGCGCTGCTCGTGTTTCTCGCCCTGACCCTCGTCTACACGGCGCGCATGACACGCCTCGACCGCGCGTTTGGCGGCGGTGGGCGCAAGGTGGACCCCCGTCTGCGGCGGCGCGTCCTGCGGCGCGAGGCGCTGTTCGTCGGTGGGCTGCTGCTGGCCGTCGCGGTCTTCGCCGCTCTGGAGACGCGCGTCGGCCTGCCGCCCGCCGTCATCGACTGGGCCTTCATCGCCTTCACCATCGGCGTCTACGCCGTGGTCGGGCTGCGCAACCGCACCACGCGCCTGGACGAGTACTACGTCGCCGGGCGCAGCGTGCCCGCCATCTTCAACGGCCTCGCCATCGCCGCCGACTGGATGAGCGCCGCGACGTTCATCTCGCTGGCTGGCACGCTGTGGCTGCTAGGCTACGAGGGTCTGGCCTACATCATGGGCTGGACGGGCGGCTACGTCCTGCTCGTCCTGCTGCTCGCCCCCTACGTCCGCAAGTTCGGCCAGTACACCGTCCCCGACCTCATCGGGGCGCGCTTCGCCAGCCACGGGGCGCGTGTCCTGGCCGCCGTCATGGGCGCGCTGGTGTCATTCGTCTATCTGACGGCGCAGGTGACAGGCGTGGGCCTCATCATGAGCCGCTTCCTGGGCGTCAATTTTCTGCTGGGTGTGCTGATTGGCCTGGGGGCCGTCCTATTCTGCTCGTACCTGGGCGGCATGCGAGCCGTCACCTGGACCCAAACCGTCCAGGGCATGATCCTCATCGTCGCCTTCCTGCTGCCCGTGGTCCTCCTGGCGCGCCAGGACACAGGCATCCCGCTGCCGCAGCTCGTCTACGGCGCGGCCCTCCAGCGCGTCGAGCAGTTAGAGGCGGCGCAGGGTATCACCCCCTCGTACGTCGAACCCTTCAACGATTGGACCCCGTGGCACTTCCTGGCCCTGACGCTGTGCCTGATGTGCGGCACGGCCGGCCTGCCCCACATCATCATGCGCTTCTACACCACGCCGACCGTCCGCCAGGCGCGGCGCAGCGCGTCGTGGGCCCTCGTCTTCATCACCCTGGTCTACCTGACCATCCCGGCCTACGCGGCGTTCTCGCGCTGGGAAATCCTGCAGAACGTCATTGGGCGGCCCGTCAGCGGCTTGCCTGAATGGGCGGTCAACTGGGCTGGGCAGGGTCTGCTGACCATTGACGACGAGAACGGCGACGGCATTCTCCAGTATAGCGAACTGAAGATTCACCCCGACCTGGTCGTGCTGGCGACGCCGGAGATCGTCAACCTACCCCACACCATCGCCGCGCTGGTCGCGGCGGGCGGCTTGGCGGCGGCGCTCTCGACGGCAGACGGTCTGCTCATCGTCATCACCTCGGCCGTCGCCCACGACATCTACTTCACGGCCCACAACCGCCGCGCCAGCCCGCGCCGTCAGTTGCAGGTGGGCCGCGTGACGCTGCTCGTCGTGGCCGTCGTGGCGAGCCTCACGGCGCTGCGGCGGCTGGGCATCATCGTCGAGCTGGTGGCGTGGGCGTTCTCCCTGGCGGCGGCGACCCTCTTCCCCGCCCTGGTGGTGAGCATCTTCTGGCGGCGCGCCAACCGCCAGGGGGTCATCGCGGGCATGGCGAGCGGCTTCGTCGTCACGCTGGGCTACATCCTGGTCAGCCAGCTCAACCCCGCCTGGACGGTCCTGGGCATCACCAGCCCGGCGGCGGGCATCTTCGGCATGCCCGTCAACTTCCTCGTCACCCTCATCGTCAGCCGCCTCACCCCGCCCCCGCCCCCCGAAACCCAGTTGCTGGTGGAAGCCCTCCGCCGCCCCTAGCAGGGGCCAGGGGCGAGGGGCTAGGGAGCGGAGGGCTGGGGAGCGGGGGGGGGGGGGGGCAGGGGAGCAGGGGGGCAGGGGAGCAGGGGAGCGAAGGGGCTGGGGGGTGGGGGCTGCATCCCGGATGTTGCGTATGGAGGAGAAGTTCTGGGCGACGCTGCGGCGTTCAGGCCGCAGTCCCCACCGAGCGACCCTTGTGTCCAACGAGAACGGGGGCCTGAACGCCCCCGCGTGGGCGAAGACGCTTGTTTGAGGCGGCGCTTCTGCTTTCGGCCGACAAGGCGGGGCTACACGGCCCCCGCTCCCCTACTCCCCTGCCCACCCTTCCCACGCTTCCAACGCCTTCCCACTCTTCCTCCCCTGTCCCCCTGCCCCGCTGCCTTCTTCCTTCCGCCTTCCCCCTAACCCCTAGCCCGTAGTTGACACCCCGTCCCTCGTATGCTATCCTCCTCATCACCTTCAACCTTCAACTTTCAACCAGGAGTTACGCGGTGGCGGCGCCCGCCTGCCGCTGAAGCGGGCAGGCTAGGGATGGAAGCCTCCTGCGGAGGCTGACCCTCAGCCCCTGGGGCTTGCATCTCGTAGCCAGAGGGCTTTAGCCTCTGGCGGCCGCCGCCAACGCGTCGTCCTGTTCAGAAGTCAGGCTCAAACTGGGCATGCAGCGCAGGACTGCGGACGCCATAGTAGAGCATGACGTTGTCAGCGGCCATGACGTTCTCCTAAAAGAACTTCCTCCACCCGGGGTAGCCCTTCCAACACGCCCGCGATGACCTCCACGGTCTTGTCCACGTGCGGCTGGCCGTCGGGGAGCCGAGCCGAGCGGCTCATGTAGTCGCCGTGGCCCATGTGCTTCATGGGGCCGACGGGGATGATGGAGAGCTTGCCCGCCGCCCGCGCGCGGTTCCACGCCGAGCGCTTGGCGATGGGCCAGCAGCCCGGATACAGCAGCCGCCCGACGTGCTGGATGCGGTCCTTACTGCCCGACAGGTGATAGACATGCTCAACGTCGAGGATAACGGGGTCGCTCGTCAGCACACCGCCGATGGACAACACCCGCACCGGGGCCTGGATGATGCGCCGCAGGCTCGGCGTCGCCCCGACGGCGATCTGCCCGCCGCCGCTCAGCCCCATCAGCACCACCGGCTCCGGGTCGCCCAGGTGGTAGCCGTGGCGCACTAGGCTGAGGGCGATCTCGCGGGCGACGCCGAAGTTGTAGATGGGGCCGTAGCGGCGGTCGGCGGACACGGCCACCTGGAACAGGTTGCGCGTCGTCACGAGGATGAGCAGGTTCCTGATCCGCGTCCGGGTCACAAAGCCCCGCCACCAGCGCCAGAAGGGGGCCAGGATGCGCCGCCCCGACAGCGGGTTGTTCGTCACGGAATACGGGAACACGTCGCGGATGATGACGGCCCCCGGCACGCGGGCGTCCAGGCGGTCCAGGAACTCCGTCTC
>CAZLBQ010000017.1:0-26383 GCA_964557745.1 uncultured Anaerolineales bacterium | reverse complement strand
GACTACGTCGGAAGTCCACAGCTGAAAGGCTCCGGCCATCGTCTCCCGAAGGCCAACGTCCCCCTGGCTCGCCTGCCGCGTGTGGACGACGAGGTGGCGGAAGGTCGCCCACAGCACACCCAGACCGAGGAGGTAGAGGGCGGCGCCGAGGCCCAGCAGTAGCGGCGCGCTCTCGGCCTGCTCCGGCCCCAGCGCCGAGAGGCCGGCGATGAGGACGTAGCCCAGAATCATGCCACTCGTATCACCAGCGGCGAGCATGGGGAACACTTTCTTCGCCTCGACCGTGCTGTAGAGGTCGCCCGCCAAAGCCCAGAAGGCGAGCGGGAAGAGAACGTCCTGCTGCTCGGCGATGAGGTACAGCAGCAGGTAGGTCAGCCCGGAGGGCGCGCCGAGCAGAAAGAGGGCCACCACCCCACCGAAGAGCGCGGCGAACCCGACCAACAGCCCGGCCATCAATCGCACGCGCGGCATGCGGTCCACCACCAGCGTGTAGGCGGCGGAGGACAGCAGGATGATGAGCATGTTGGCAATCCACAGCCACGGAAGCTGGCGGATGCCGACCTGGTCAACAAAACCAGAGGTAGCCACGACATCCACCAGCCCCAACACCAGCGCGTTGGTGCCGATGAGCCACAGCAGAGGGACCACGCCCAGCCAGGCCGGCGTCTGGAAGCGCCGGGGCTTCTCCGTCGCGGGCGGCGCGAGCGCGGCCACCCGTGGCGGCTCCGCACTCTCACCCGCGTCCAGGGCGGTCCACAGCCCCAGTGGGAGGCGGCCGCCGGCGCGGAGATGCAGGTCCACGGCGGTGAGGTTGCGGCCCCCGCGCCGGCGCAGGTTCGGGCGGTACGTGGTCGCGTCGCCTTCGCCGTCCTGGGTCACATAGCCCTGCTCACCCAGCGCCGCCAGGGCCGTGTCGAGTTCCAGGCGGTGGGCCGGGTCCAGCGGCGCGAGGGCGAGGGCCTCGGCCAACTCCAGGTAGGTCATCTCGCCGTGGCGCAGCAGGAGGCGCATGATGTCCCCCTGCGGAGAGGGCAGGTCGATGAGCGCCAGCATACTCATGCCCGGCCCCTGCGCCTGACCTTCCATGCGACTGTCGTCCATAAGGTTCCTTGTCATCTAGGCTCTCTCACGCAACCGTTGCGCTTTGTCGGCCAACTGCCGGAAGTAGTCGGTTTCGGTAATCTCGGCCACCTGCGTCGCCTTGCGCGCCTCGTCAATCTCGATGCGCAGCGCCTGGACTTGCTGCCGCAAGCGCTGCTCGCGGGCGTAGACCTCGCGCGCCATGCTCTGGAAGACCCGCGCCAGGTGGCCCAGCGCGTCGGGTCGGTCCGCCACCTCGCCCAGGCTACCCGGGTCGAAGGTTCCCGCCTCCACTGCCTCGGCCGCGCAGGTGAGGCGGTGGACCTGCCGCAGATACTCAATTTCCTGGTCGCGCAGCCACTTCTTGTCCAGGCAGGCGCCGATGCGCGCCCGCAGCAGCACGGGGTCGAAGGGCTTGGGCAGGAAGTCCTCCGCGCCCAGGGTGATACCCTTGACCACGCTATCCATCTCGTCCAGGGCGGAGATGACGATGACCGGGATGTCGCGCAAGGCCGTATCTCCCTTCATCGCCTCCAGCACCTGGTAGCCGTCCATCTCCGGCATGACGATGTCCAGCAAGACCAGGTCGAACCCTTGCGCCCGGACCATGTCCAGCGCCTGGCGGCCGTTCTCGGCCATGGCCGACGTGTGCCCCTCCTGCTGGAGGCTGCGCGCCAGTTGCATGCGGTTGAGACGATTATCGTCTACCACCAGGATGTGACCTGGGCGATGCGCCATCACTCCCCCCTCTCGGCGGCGGCCTGGCTCTTGTTCAGCGCCGCCACCAACTCCTCGACGCGGATCGGTTTGCTCAAGTAGTCGTCCATGCCCGCCGCCAGGCATTCTTCGCGGTCTTCCTTCATCGCGTTGGCGGTCATAGCGATAATGCGCGGCCCACGCTGACCCGGCCACTCGTGGCGAATCGCCCGCGTCGCTTCCAACCCGTCCATCTCCGGCATCTGCACGTCCATCAACACCACGTCATAGACCTGCCGCCGCAGCGACTCGAGCGCTTCCAACCCGTTGCCCGCGATATCGGCGCGATAGCCCAGCCGCGCCAGAACCTTCAGCGCCAGCTTCTGGTTGACGGCGTTGTCCTCGGCCAGCAAGATGCGCAAGGGGTGGCGCTGGCCCATCTCGGTGTCAAAGCGCGGCGCGGCCGGGGCCGCCGCGGCCGCGACCGGCTCCACTTCGGCGGCCCACAGCCCCGCCAGTGCGTTGTAGAGTTGCGAGGCCTTGATGGGCTTGATCAGTAACTGGATCGCTTCGCCAGGGGGTAGGCTCACCTCTCGCTGCCCCAACGAACTGAGCAGCACGACCCGCAGGGCGTGGCCGTCACGCAGCCGTCGCATCTCGGCCGCCAACTCCAACCCGTCCATCTCCGGCATCTGCACGTCCACGAAGGCCACGTCGAACGGCTCCCCCTGCCGCAGCCAGGCCAGGGCTTCGAGGGGCGAGCCGGTCTCGCGCGGCCGCATGCCCCACGCCTGGGTTTGCAGCATGAGAATGCGCCGGTTGGTGGGATTGTCGTCTACGATCAAGGCGCGCTTGCCTTCCAGCCGCGGCTGGAGACCTTCCAGATAGGCCCGCTTGACGACCGGCTGCGCGGCGGGCGCGATCAGCGTGAAGTGGAACGCACTGCCCTTACCGGGGATCCCCTCACTCTCGACCCACATCGTCCCGCCCATGAGTTCCACCAGCCGCTTGCTGATCGCCAGCCCCAACCCCGTGCCGCCAAAGCGGCGCGAGGTCGAGGCGTCCACCTGGCTGAAGGACTGGAACAGCCGGTCCTTGCGCTCGGGCGGGATGCCGATGCCGGTGTCACGGACGGCGAAGTGGAGTTCGCAGGCCGGCGTCGGCAGGTCGAGCGGCCTGGCGGTCACCGACGCGACGATCTCGCCGCGTTCGGTGAATTTGACAGCGTTGCCAATCAGATTGACCAGCACTTGCCGTAGCCGCGTGACATCGCCGACGATGGCCGGCGGCACGTCCGGGTCGACAACGGCGGCCAGGTTCAGCCCCTTCTCGGCCGCCCTGCCCGCGAGCAAGTCGAGCGCGCCGTCGAGACACTCGCGTAGGTCGAACGGCTGCGTCTCCAGCTCCATGCGGCCGGCTTCAATCTTCGAGAAGTCGAGGATGTCGTTGATGATGGTCAGGAGGGCATCGCCGCTGGTGCGGATGGTCTCGGCAAACTCGTGCTGCTCCGGCGTCAGCGGGGTGTCCAGCAGCAGCCCCGTCATCCCGATGACCGCGTTCATCGGCGTGCGGATCTCGTGGCTCATCGTCGCCAGGAAGGCGCTCTTGGCCTGCGTGGCCGCTTCGGCCGCCTGACGCGCTTGCTGAAGCTCCGTGATGTCATGATAGATGACCAGGCTGCCCAGGGGGCGCCCCTCGACCAGCACCGGGACGGCCAGCAGCTCGACATCCACCAGGCTGCCATCCTTCCGCGCCCGGCGGGTCACCGCGCGGATCGTCTCGCCTTGCTGCACCGACTGAAGATTGGCAGTGTACTGGGCCTGCAATGCGCCCGGGACGGAGACCAGATCGCCCAGACGTCGGCCCGTCGCTTCATCCTGGCTGTAGCCGAAGAGCTTCTCGTCGGCCGGGTTCCAGGAGATGACGTTGTCGTTCGGGTCAACCACCACAATGGCCGTTGGGCTGTTCAGGACCAGCGACTCGAAGAACTGCTTCTCGCGCTGGATTTGCCGGTACAACTCGGCGTTTTCCAGGGCGATAGCCGCCTGGTCGGCGACGGCCTCCAACACCGCCTGGTGCGACTCGGTGTAGATGGTGGGGTCGGTGTAGTGCTGCACGGCGATGATGCCCAGCACCCGGTCGCCGCTGAGCATGGGGACACCCAGCCAGCAGGCAGCGGGCAGGCCCACGACGTCGACCTCCAGTTGGCGCCGCCCCTCGGCGATGATATCGCCCCGCAGCAAGACCGGCTGGCGGTGGCGGATGATCCAGCCCGTCAACCCGGCGTCGGCGGAGCGCCGCTCGCCCGGCGTGACCTCCGCCATGTTGTCACTAAAGACGAATTCGATCTCGTGTCGCGGTTCATCGTACAGGGCGATGTACAGTGTTTCGACGCGCAGCACCCGCGCCGTCTCGCGGGCGATCAACGCGAACAGGCTCTGCATGTCCAGCGTGGACGACAGGGCCTCGCCAATCTCGGCCAGCAGGTGATAACGCGCCTCGCTCCGCTGCAGAGCCTCCTCCGCCTGCTTGCGGTCGGTGATGTCGCGGATGGTCTCGATGGCCCCCACCACCTGGCCCGACGAGTCGCGGAGCGCAGACGCGGCGGCATACAGATACGCCGGCGCGCCTCTCAGCCGCGGCACATAGGTTTCGCCTATCAGGACCTCGCCCTCGCGCTCCACATGGGCGTACTTCTGCTCCAGTTCCTCCTGGGGGAGCAGCACCAGGTCAATCAGAATGGGCCGCCGCTCGCCGTAGAAGGGTAGGGCGTAGCCGTACTCGCCCTGGCCCAGCATCGCCGTGGCCGAAATGCCCGTCATGACCTCCATGGCGTGGTTCCAGGCGATGACCTGGCCCTGGGCGTCAATCACGAGAGTCGCATCGGGCAGGAAGTTGATGATGTCGGCCAGCCGCCGCTCGGACTCGCGGGCCTCGGCGGTGCGCTGCTCGACCCGCTGCTCCAGCGTACGATACAGGCGGGCGCGGTCCACGGCGCTGGCGATCTGCGCGCCGACCGTGAACAGGAGACCCCGGTTATTCTCAGGGATGGAGCGCCCGCTCAGCGCATTATCTACGGCCAGCAGACCGACCGCCTTACCCTGGGTGACCAGCGGCACCACCAGAAAGGCGCGCGTCCCCAGCGCCTCGACGTAGCGCCGCAGCGCCTCGTCCTGGAGATGGGATGGATTGGTCACCAGGACGGGCTTCCCCGAATGCAGCACTTGGACCAGGAACGAGCCTGGCTCGTCCAAGGCCAGCGTTATCCGGCGAGTCTGCGCCGCCATCTCCGGCGTACCGCCCCTCAGGCGGCCATCGGTGAGCGCCTGGCGTTCCTCGTCCAGGAGTAGGATGAGCGCGCGGTCAAAACTGAGGTGGGTCATCACAGCCTGTAGACTCTGGTCCAGCAGGTCGTCCAGGTCGCGCGCCGCGCTTGTCGCCAGGCCAATCTGGTGCAACGCCGTCAGCTCGGAGATTTTGTGCAGGAGCGTGACATTCGAGGCTTGCAGGCTGGCGTGCGCCTGCTGCATACTGTCATACTGCGCTTCCGCCTGCTCGCGCTGTTCGATGAGCAGACGCTTCTGGCGGTCCTGTTGGTAAGTCAGGTTTCTGAGGCGCGAGACGAGCAAACCGACGACCAGCGGCAGCACCACGCCCAGCGCCTCCGACAATCGCCAGCCAGGCAAGCGCCAGACCCGGACCACCAGGAGCGCGGCGGCGACCAGCCCCCCGCCCCACACCAGCTTGCCCGTGTCGGGTTCGGGTATCTGCCACGTGAACTCCCACTCGCAGCACTCGTCCCCCTCCATCAGACACCGATTCTCCTCGATAGCGGCCAGCGGCAGGCCGGAATGGACAGACGGCACCACGGCGAACACGCCCTGGTAGGCCGGGCAAGCCATGTGGATATAGCGCTGGTGGAGGGAGGGGGGCAATTTTCGGAGTTGGCGTTCGGGGTACCACTGAACCACAGCGCTATTGTCGGTGGTCCGCACGATGCGGATATCGGCATCCGTCACTCGGCTAGTCAGGCGTGGCAAGAGGTTGTAGACCTGGCGCAGCGGCAGTGGGTGCGTCAACTGGACCAGGGACGGGGGGATGCTCCGCTGCCCGCGATGAAAGTCAAAGTCGGGGTCGCCGGCGATGTCACGCGCCAGCTCGTTCAAATAGAGACTGAACTCATGCGAGTAGTAGTTGCCTTCGTCGAGCAGGTACCTGGGGGAGACGTGATACGCCGCGTCGGGCATAGCAGCGTTCAGGCGTCCCACCAACTCGTCCAGAGCGGCCTCACGCGCCTGGTCGATACGGCGCTGCCGCTCCTCCGTATCCAACTCAGCGGGCAACGCCAGTTCGACGCGCTGGCCCACGCTATCCTGCATCTGCCGAATGGCGGCCAACGCCGCCGCCCCGGTAATGTCCCGGATCAGGGTTCCGTCGGGCCGCGCCCCGAACGGCCGGCCCTCAAGGTGAGGGGGCAGGGGTGGCAGTTGGTCCGCCGGGTGCGAAGAGGCGGGGTGGCCGGTTGGGACCCAGGTGGAAAGCTGGCGGGCGGCGGACGCGGCGGATTCCTCGGTCGAGGTCATTCCAGAGGTGGGCCGCGCCAGCCTCGGCCAGTGGAACAGTCCATGCCGCTCTGGGTTCTGCCACGTGAACTCCCACTCGCAGCACTCGTCGCCCTTCACCTGGCAGCGTGTCTCTCGAATCGACGCCAGGGGTAGACCGAAGATGCTGCGCGGGACGCTGGCGAGGATACCTTGAATGTACTGGCAGGCGCCATAGACATAGGCGCGGTGCAGCGTCACGGGGAGCTTGGGCAGTTCGTTGGTTGCCCGCCACTGGAATACCGCCGACGAGTCCCTCACGACTACGCCACGCACGTCCGTCGCGGCGAAGCGCGAGGCGAAGCCGGGCAGCACCTGGTAGATGCGCCGCAGCGAGAAGGGGCGCAATAGGGGAACGATGGACGCGGGGAGGCCCCTGGCCCCTCGATTAAACTGGAAGTTGGGGTCGCCTGAAAGCTCCTGGCACACGATGATGGTAAAGGCATCGAACTCGACAGAGTAACTGTTGCCCTCATCCAGCAGGTAATTCCCGCTGACGTGGTAGTGCGGGTCGGGGATCGCCGCGTTGAGGCGAGCAACCAACTCACCCAGCGCGGTGGCCCTGGCCTGCTTGACCGTGGCGGCCCGCGCCGACTCCCCTGTGCCGAGCGGCAGGGTTTCGGTCGCCCGCCGCCCCACGCAGTCGAGCATATACTCGACGGTCGCCCGTACAATCGTGCCTCTGATATGGGTAATGGGTCGTCCAGCCTCGTCGAGACCAAAGGGTCGCCCCACCATATAACGCGGGAGCGGCGGCAAGTCAGGTATGGGTGTGACTGCCAGGGCCTGTGGACTGTTCATCGTCATCGTCCTCCCTCCGCAGGGATCGCCGACCGCGGTCTCCGGTCGGCTTGCCCAATCCCCGGCCGGTTGTCCATCGTCCGCTATCCGTGGGCGGCGGTCAGGCCGCCAGCCGCCGGGCTACGTGCTTCAGCGAGGCGGTGATGGGGTGGTCCGGGAAGTGGGTGACGAAGATACCCGCGCTCGCCAGCGCCATCATCTCGTCGGAGTGGGGCAGGACCGCCGCCACGTCCGCGTGGTAGGCCTGTTCCACCTGCGCCTTGACTTCGGCCTCGTCAAACACGGCAGGCACCTTGTTGACCAGGAGCATCAGGCACGGCACCTTCAGCTTGCGCGCCACCTCCACCGTCACGCCTGTCCCCTGGTAGTCCTGCTGGTCGGGGCGCAGGATGATGAGCAGGATGTCAGAGATGGCAATCGAGAGCAGAGTTTCCTCGTTCAGCCCGGGGTGGGTGTCGATCATCAGCACATCGAGCTGCAGCGATTTGATCAGGTTACGGAACCCGTCGTTGAGCAGGCTCACGTCGTAGCCCTCGCGCAGGACGCGGGCGATCTCACCGGCCTTGATGCTCGATGGGACGAGGAACACCTGGCCGCTGGCCGCGACACCCAGCGCTGGGGTGACGTCGTGGGCCGTCTGCTTGATGTCGCACTTGCCCCACAGATAGTCGTTCAGCGAGTGCGCCATCTTGTCCTCACCCAGGCCAAACAGGACGTGGATGCCGGGCGATTGGATATCGGTATCAATCACCCCAACGCGGTAGCCCTGGACCGCGAGGAGCGCGGCCAGGTTAGCCGTCGTGTTGGACTTGCCCGTGCCGCCGCGAAACGAGTGGACGGAAACAATCTTGGCCATGGTAAACCTCTCTATTCCTCTTCGGCGCGTCGGATCGCCAGCAACGTGATGTCGTCGAACTGCTGCGCGCTGGCCATGTGCGCCTGCACGCCGGCCTGAACCCGATCCAGAAGCTCGGCCGCACTCGCCGAGGGACGCATCAGGAGCGCCCTCAGCCGCTCAAACCCGAACCTGTCTTCCGCTGGATCCAGGGCGTCGGTCACCCCATCGGTAAAGACAAGCACAGTATCGCCCGGCTCGATCTGGGCCTCGCACGTGTCGAAGCTGATGTCGGGCAGCATGCCCACCGCCGGGCCGGTGGTCGCCAGGCGCGCCTTGATGCCCGCCGGGTTGACGACGACCGGCAACTCGTGGCCGGCGTTCACGTAGACGAGCGCGCCCGACGCCGGGTCGAGGACGCCGAAGAACAGCGTGGCGAACATGTCGGCGCTGGCGTGGGTATTGGCGATGTAGTCGTTGGTCAGGTCCACCGCGCTCTTGAGCGCCGTCGCGCCCAGCGAGGGGAAGGCGCGCCGCGATGCGCCGTCCGACCCGGCCAGGTCGTCGCCGGCCAGGGCATCCATCCAGCGCAGCGGATGGTGTTGCTGGGCGAAGGCGCGCAGCAAGGTGCGAAAGAGCGCCATGTAGAGCGCCGCCCCCACCCCCTTCCCGCACACGTCCCCCACCACCAGCCCCAGCCGCCGCCCCTGCAGGAGCGGGAACACGTCGTAGAAATCGCCAGCGACGTGGCGCGCGGGCTGGAAGCCGGCGGCAATCTCCCAGCCGGGGAGTTGCGGCAGCTCGTCGGGCAGGAAGCTGGCCTGGATCTGGCGGGCAATCTCCATCTCGTGCTCGAATAAGTCTTCCATCTTGTCTGTCCTCAGTGGAGACACTGGGTCGCCGCGCACCCTGGTCGGGAATCAGCGTCCCCTTGACTGCCCTCGCATGCCGGCCTTTACACGGGACGCACGAGGCGCTTCTTGGTCAGCCGCTCGTCCAGGCTATCGGCGATGGTCTGCAGGTCGGAGGCTTTCAGGCCCGCCACCTGCTCGGCGGTTAGCTCGAAGCCGGCCTCGCGCGCGGCCTGACGCGGATCATCGAACAGCCTGGCTCGAAAGTCCTCGTCGGCGAGCGCACGCCCCAGCAGCGCGTAGATCTCGTGTTCGGTCGCCACGGCAGTGACCTCCTTGTTCTACGAGGAGTGTACCAAAATGACGTGGTAAAATCGCTAGAAAAACGTGGTATAATGGAGAGGAGGAGGGCGCCACTCGGGGTCGAGTCTCCGGGGGAGGGAGACATGGCGCGTCTCGCCATTTCCCTAATTGGGCCGTTCCAGGCGACGCTAGACGGGGAGCCTGTGACGGGCTTCAAAGCCAACAAGGTGCGCGCGTTGCTGGCCTACCTGGCCGTGGAGGCTCGCCAGCCGCAACCCCGCTCGGTGCTGGCGGCCCTGCTCTGGCCCGACTGGGCCGACCGAGCGGCCCTCGGCAATCTACGCTTTGCCCTCTCCACTCTCCGCCAGGCAATCGGTGATCCCGAAGCCGAGCCGCCCTTCCTGTTGATCCACCGCGACACCATCCAACTCAATCCCCGCGGCGCGACCTGGCTGGACATCGCCGCTTTCAACCGTCATATCGCCGACAGCGCCCATCAGCAAGCCTGCCATGCCGACGGTCCAGCCGCCCGCCTGGCGGCGATCCGCCATCTCGAAGCGGCGGTGGCTCTCTATCGCGGTCCCTTCCTGGAGGGCTTCTCGGTCGGTGATAGCCCGGCCTTCGAGGAGTGGGCGCGGCGTCAGGCCCAGCACATCGATCGTCGTCTGATCCTGGCGCTCCAGCAGCTGTCAACCCTCTATGACCAGGAGGGCCAGTATGCGGACGCCGAGCGGTGTGCTCGGCGTCAACTCGAATTGGATGCCCTGAATGAGGTGGCGCATCGCCAGTTGATGCGCGCCTTGACGCTTGGCGGCCAGCGCGGGGCCGCGCTGGCCCACTACGAGACGTGCCGACACTTGCTGCAAGCCGAGGTTGGGGCCGAGCCGGAGGACGCGACGACAGTCTTATACGAAAGAATCAGGGTTCAACCGGAGGGACTGGAAGAGACGAGCGTTTGGCCTGGCCTCACTATCCAGACGCCTGTGTCCCTCGCGCTCGCCTCGTCCGCACCCCCTCCGCTCTTCGTAGCGCGCGAGCGCGAGCTGGCCTGGCTGGACGGCCAACTGGAGCGCGCCCTGCAGGGCGCAGGGCGGGTCGTGTTCGTCGTCGGCGATGTGGGCAGCGGCAAAACCGCCCTACTCGATGAGTTCGCCCGCCGAGCGCTGGGGCGACACCCCGAGGTCGTCGTCGCGCGCGGGAAGGGCGATGTCTACAGCGGTCTGAGCGACCGTTATCTGCCCTTCCACCACATCGTCCACGACCTGACGGACAACCCCGTCGCACTCGCCCACCCTCTGATCCTCCTCCTGGACGATCTGCAGTGGGCAGACACAGCCTCGATCCATCTCCTCTTCCACCTGGGGCGAGACCTCGATGGGAGGACGGTCCTGGTCGTCGGCGCGTATCGCCAGGAGGACATCGCCCCAGGGGTAGGTTGGGAACGCCATCCCCTCGCGGCCGTGGTCCACGAACTGCAGCGCGAGTTTGGCGACATCGAGCTTGATCTGAACCAGGCAGACGGGCGGCTGTTCATCGACGCGCTCTTGGACAGCGAGCCGAATCGCCTGGCCGAGACGTTCCGTGAGACCCTCTACCTTCACACGGAGGGCCATCCGTTGTTTACGGTTGAGTTGCTCCGGCGCCTACAGGAGGGCGGTGATCTGGTGCGCGACGAGGTAGGCCGCTGGGTGGAGGGGGAGGCCCTGGACTGGGAGACGCTGCCGCCGCGCATTGAGGCCGTCATCGCCGAGCGAGTCGAGCGCTTGCCCTGCGACTGGCAGGCGATGCTGAGCGCCGCGAGTGTGGAGGGAGAGGAGTTTACGGCCGAAGTCGTCGCCCGTGCGCAGGGGCTGGAGGAGCGCGAGGTGATCCGGCGGCTGAGCGGCGTGCTAAGCCATGTCTACCACCTCGTGCAAGGCCAGGGTTGGCAATGGGTTGGCGACCACCGCCTGTCGCGCTACCGCTTCCGCCACTCCCTCTTCAGGCACTACCTGTACAGCCAACTGGACGAGCCGGAGCGCGCCCAACTCCACGACGTCATAGGGAGCGCGTTGGAAGCAGTGTGCGCGGCGCGCGAAGACGAGCTTGTCCGGCGGGCGCCTCAGCTCGCGTGGCACTTCGCGCATGCGGGCCGACTGGACAAAGCCACCCACTACCTGTGTCTGGCGGGCGACCAGGCGATGCGGCTGTCCCCCTGCGAGGGAACGCTCACCCACTAAATGCGCCAACTGATATCTGGCACGAATCCCGCTAGTAGCTTTTGACGCAGCGGCTCGGCTCTATCTGGTTGCGTGGGACTGATGCATGAGGGGCGGCTATGCCACCGACATTTATGTTCGCGACTGGCATTGAAAACAGTTCTCCCACGATTCACGAGGGACGAGTACGCATCGACGAGATGGAAAAGTGTAACCACTATGAGAAGTGGCAGACCGACTTTGACCGAGTGCAGGAGATGGGAATTCACTTCCTGCGCTATGGTCCACCACTATACCGCACGTTTCTCGGGGCCGAGCGCTATGATTGGTCGTTTGCCGATGCAACCTTCAATGACTTGAGACGCCGTAACCTCATCCCCATCACCGATTTGTGCCACTTCGGCGTTCCAGACTGGATTGGGAATTTTCAGAACCCCGATTTCCCCGCGCTTTTCGCCAGCTACGCCGGCGAGTTTGCGCGGCGCTTTCCCTGGGTCCAGCTGTACACGCCGGTTAATGAGATGTTCGTCTGCGCGATGTTCTCCGCTCGATATGGGTGGTGGAACGAGCAGTTGAAGAGCGACACCGCTTTTGTCACTGCCCTCAAGAACATCGTGCGGGCAAATATCCTGGCGATGAAGGCTATCCTGGCTGTACGCCCAGACGCCATTTTCATTCAAAGTGAGGCCTCGGAGCACTTTCATCCCGCCAATCCGGCTGCGATAAGACCAGCCGAGATGCTCAATGCGCTCCGTTTTCTCTCACTCGACCTGAACTATGGCCGCCGTGTCGATTCGGCGATGTACGAGTATATCATGGACAACGGCATGACGCGGGATGAATATCACTTCTTCATGGGTCAGCACTTAAAGCCGCATTGCATTATGGGTAATGATTATTATGTGACGAACGAGCATCGTGTGGCCGAGGATGGCGGCACACGGGCGGCCGGTGAAGTATTTGGGTATGGCGAGATTACGTGGCAATACTATGATCGCTACCGACTGCCGGTAATGCATACCGAAACGAATTATGCCCAGGGACCGGGCGGAGATGAGGCTGTCTACTGGCTCTGGAAGGAATGGGCTAATGTCCTGCGTATCCGTAACGACGGCATCCCCGTGGTGGGCTTCACCTGGTATTCACTAACGGATCAAGTTGATTGGGACAGCGCTCTGCGCGATAACAGGGGTCATGTCAATCCATTGGGCTTGTATGACCTAGACCGCAAAATCCGACCAGTCGGGGAAGCCTATAAGCAACTCATCAAAGACTGGTGCGATGTGCTGCCAACGCAGAGTGTCTGTTTGACGGTTCCCCTCGCGCCTCTCAATAAACAGCCTAATGGCGAGCCTCCGGAGACACGGATGACAAGGGATGGGGTAGTGACTGCGCCGGCCAATACGGATAATGAGGGCCGAGCGAGATAAGCTGCTAGCCTGCCGCTTGAGCCGTTGAGACGCCTAAGCTGTGGAATCATCCCAAAGTCAGGAGTCGCGGAGATGGGGGGCGCCGCCGCCCAACCGGAGGACGTCAGATAGACGGGCAACTCAGCATATACCCGACGCCAAGCGAGGTCAGGATGTATTGGGGATGGGCGGGATCTACCTCTAGTTTGCGGCGTAGATAGCGGACGTAGGCGCGCAGATAGTCAACGTCATCACGGTACTCCGGTCCCCAAACCCGCGTCAAGAGGTCGCCATGGGTTATGACCCGGTTGGCGTTGAGCGCCAGCTCACGCAACAGGGCGAACTCCGTTCGGGTGAGCGCGACCGGCGCGCCACGGACTGTCACGGCGCGCCGCGCGAAGTCGATCTCCAACTCGCCACACGCCCGTGGCGCACTCACCGCCTCCTCCGGACGGTGGCTGCGCCGCAAGACGGCCTTGACACGGGCCACGAGTTCCTGGGCGTTGAAGGGCTTGGTCAGGTAGTCGTCGGCGCCGACGTCGAAGCCGCGCACCACATCGGTGTCCTGCGCCCGCGCGGTGAGCATGATGACGGGTACCTCGGAGAACTCGCGGAGGCGGCGGCACACCTCGTAGCCGTCTGGCCCATCGGGGAGCATAAGGTCCAGCAATACCAGGTCGGGCGCGTCCAAGGCGACGCGCTCGATGGCTGCTTCGCCACTCGACGTCGCGGTGACCTCGTAGCCCACGGCCTTGAGGACTTCGCGCACCAGCCGCACCACGCGGGCTTCATCTTCGACGACCAGTATCCGCTCAGCCATGATGCTGTCCCTCGTCGTCCTCACGCCCTGATGCTATCGTGGTCAGGGGCAGGGCGAAATAGAAGGTACTCCCCTGACCTACGCGACTCTCGGCCCAGATGCGCCCGCCATGCGCCTCGACAATAGCGCGGGCAATCGGCAGGCCGAGACCAGACCCAATGACCCCCCGACTCCGACTCGCCTTGACGCGGAAGTACTTCTCAAACAAGCGATTCAAGTGCTCTGGCGCGATGCCGATGCCCTGGTCAGCCACACTGATGACAACCTCCGTGGCCTGGACTTCGCCGCGCACAACGACCAATCCGCCTTGTGGGGAGTATTTGACGGCGTTGTCCAGGAGGTTGCGCAGGACCTGGGTGAGGCGATCGGGGTCGGCGTCGATGATGGGGAAGTCGCGCGGGAAATCAACCAGGAAGCGGTGGCCCGGGGCGTGGTGGGTCAGATCTTCCACCAGGCTCGTGACCAAGCGGTTCAAGCGGGTGGGCTGAGGCTCCACCATCAATAAGCCGGCGTCGATGTTGGACGACTCGAGTAAGTCGCGGATGAGGTTCTGGAGGACGTCGCATTCCTCATCGATAATCTGCAAGAACTCGCGCTGGGTCTGGGCGTCAAACGCGGCCTCGGTCATGAGCAAGGCCGTGGAGTAGCCCTTGATGGAGGTCAAGGGGGTGCGCATCTCATGGGCGAGGATTGAGACCAGCTCCGCCTGGCGTTGTCGGGCCGCAGTCTGCGCCTGCGCCTGCCATGCCGCCTCCCGTTGGCGTAGGGTATGGATCGCCTGGGCCAACAGGGCGGCGACGTCCTGGAGGACGGGCCGGTCAGCCGCGTCGGACGCCACGAGGGCCTCGCGCAGCCGGGCCAACGACCTGTGCAGCAGGGCCTCGAGCGCATCTTCGGTCGCGTCGCGACGCGCCTCATCGAGCAGCGCGGCCCAGGTAGGGTTGTTGTCTGCCTGCTCACCCATAAGCTCACCCTGAATACCCAGTGCCCTTGCCAGACCACCGTGGGGGATATTCTACTCCGAGGTGGGCGGCAGGGCAACGCGACGCGCCCACGAGACCAACGCCAGCTTCATTGCTGGGGCGTTGGCCTCGTGGGCGCGCCAACTGAGGTCCGGCCGTCGCGCCGCCTGGGTCAGCGCCCTGCGGCACGACAACCCTGACCGGATTATGGCTGGCGTTCTTCTAGCGATGGCTGAGGCCGACCGAACATGTTATCGCGGCCCTCGGCCATTGAGCCGCTCGCGCCGCCCCTGGCACCTGACGCACAGGGTGGCCCAGGGGATGGCTTCCAGGCGTTCCACGAGGATGGCCTCATGGCAATCTTCGCACACGCCATAGGCCCCGGCTTCCAGCCGCTGGTAGGCGGTTTGCATCTGGCGCAGCAACCGCTGGCGCTGCTCGATGACAGCGCGGTTGGTGGACTGCTCAAGCTGCAACACCGTCAAGTCATACTCGTCCTTGCCCTCGTAGCTCACGCTGCGTTCGGGTTGTTGCCGCTGCTCGATCTCCTGGATCAAGCGCTCGATCTCGCCGGTCAGAAAACGCCCAATAGCCGACGGCTCCAGAGCCGCCGTTCGAGTTAGCGCCACGTGTGTTCTCCTTTCATGGTCAGCGCTGAGTGGCGGACACGACGGGAGCGCCCGCCGCGCCGCGCGGGCGAGCACTCGCCCCAGCTGCGCCTGCTGTACCTACCTAGAATTCCTTAGCGGGCAGCCTGGCCCTGTGGTGTCACCGCCGCCAGATGGGTACAGGCTGCAGACGGGGCGGGAAGAAGAGAGCCGCATAGCGGCCCTGGTCCCGAAGATCGGCGTCGTCGATCACGTGCACGTTGAGCACGTGAGTCGCCTGTGGCGTATGGCAGCGGTCGACAAGGGCCTGCGAGAGCGCTCTATCGAGCGCGGCCAAGACCGAGATGAGAGCCGCCGTCCGCCGCTCCGTCAGCACAACGAGATGGATGGCGGGCCGCCACTCTATCTCGCCTTCGCTTCCCGGCCCGCCACCACAGGCGCACGGGTAGCGGTAGACCGCCTTGATGGCAGGGTCGAGCTGGCTGAGATACTCGGCCACGTGGCAGGCCAGCTGCTGCTCGTAGGCGGGGTAGACCATGGGATCACCACGCCGCAGCCGAGCCGCGACCGCGGCCGCGTCGAGAAGACCTAACTGCGCGGCGCAGGCGCTCATCGCTCGCGCCACGAGTGACTCGGTCACGCTGGCCGGATCGGACAGCGCAGCCGAACGCAGGTTGACAGGCCGCGCCGTTGACGAGGGATGAGCCATAGAATCGTCTGACCTTCTTCTAGCTTGCGGATGGCGACGTGTTAAGACTGCGCGGCGCTCATACTCGCCTCTGTAGTATACCAGGCGGACCGTGGGAACCTCATAGAAAGGCGGCGGCGCGGCATGAAAAAGGCATGAAAAAAGGCGCCGGCGCTGAGAGGAGGGGTGTTTGACTCTTCTGGCTGCGCATGGTACTATCCGAGCCTGGTTCCGCCCCCATGAACGGCGCGAGGGGTACTGCATGCAGGATCGACAATCCGCCGGTCGGCAAGAACGTGCGCCAGGCAAGGCGACAGCGGCCTGCGTGTTGCGCCCGCTCCACCCCCCGCGCGCCCCTTCCCCGCGCGCCTGTCCCCGCTCCTATCAGCCAGCCGTCAGGGTTGCCCTCGTCTGGTCTCGGACGAGGGCCTCCGGTATGCCACGCGTTGACCTGCCCCGCCATCGCTGATCCGTCCTGGCCCTGCCAGGCCCCGAAGAACAGGAGAGTAGACGATGTCCCCGTCATATGTCCGTCGCGGCGCGCCCCTCGTGCTGGCGCTTCTCATGAGCGTGCTGGCGCTCAGCTTGCCGTCTCGACCGGCGCTGGGGCGCTCAGACCCCGTGACGGCGGCCTGGGAACGCGCGCGCGCCAGCGGCTCGTACACCTTTAGCGGTGACATCGTCCAGACGACCATCCCAACGACCAAGATTAGCAACATCGGGCGCAGCAGCCGCAGCGACACGCTGCATCTAGAGGGCCAGACCGAACTGCGCCAGTCCCGGTTGGAGATGCGGCTGTGGTCGCAGGGCGGGAGCGTCGTTCAGACGGACAGCGGCGTCGCGGTGCGGATCGAGAACGGGAAGACCCTGGTCCGCCAGG
Organism: uncultured Anaerolineales bacterium; assembly: GCA_964557745.1. Classification (GTDB taxonomy): domain Bacteria; phylum Chloroflexota; class Anaerolineae; order Epilineales; family JAHCIE01; genus JAHCIE01. Next base: position 9,651 of record CAZLBQ010000017.1, on the reverse strand, counting down.
GGCAGGACGAGTGGAAGGAAGTCGACGGCCTCACGGATGGCATCGCCCCGCAGGGCGACTTCATGGCCTACCTGGCGGCGGTGCGGGACGTCGCGCCCCACGCGCCGGAGACACGGGCCGGTATCGCCTTGACGCGCTACAGCTTTCGCATCGACGGCCCGGCCTTCGCCGCCTACGTGCGTGACCAGGTCGAGGCGGCCCTGCGCGCGAAGGGGGAGCTAGCGCCCGATGCCAGCATTGACATCCCCCAGTATTACCGGGACATGACGGGCGGCGGCGAGTTGTGGGTGGGCGATGACGGTCTGCCGCTGCGGCAGATGCTAACCGTGAGCTTCCCCGCGCAACGCGACGACTATGTCACGGCTCAGATCACGGTGAACTTCCTGAAGTTTGGGCCGCCCCAGGCTGCGCCGGGGGCGCTGGATACCGTGCGGGCGGCGCTCCAGACGCCACCGCCTGCCCTGTACGCTCTCCTCTTGGGCGGCGTCGTCATCGCCCTGGCGCTGCGCTTCCGCCGCGCGCGCTGGCTGGAGCGTGGGATGAGCGTCGTAGTCATCGCCAGCCTGGTCTTCAGCCCGCTCGTCAGCGCCATGCGGGTCAACGCGGCCACGGACGCCCGAATAGCGCGCAGCGCAGAGCAAGACCAGCAGCGCCAGGCGAGGGACGCGGCCCGTGAGTTGCTCGCCACGCAAGCCGCCTCCGTGTTCAACCCCCACGAAGACCCATTCACGGCCGCCGACCGTCAGGCGCGCGAAGACACGGCGCGAGGTACGATGGCGCTGCCCCTGGCGGAGCGCGCAACGGCGCTGGGAAGCGGCGGCGTGGGCGACGCTGTGACGGGCGGCGCGGAGCGCCAGACCCAGGGGACAGGCCCGGCGGCGCCGGCGGCGCCGGCCGAGGTCGATCAGCCGCCGACAGACAACGGGACGGACACCGACGGCGACGGGCTGACGGACTACCAGGAGCAGCGGATCGGCACCGACTCGACCAACGCGGACACCGACAACGACGGCATTGCGGATGGGGTCGAGGTCAGAGGGTTCGAGTTTCCGGTGGGGAGCGGGAAGATGTGGTACCTGAACCCGCGCAACCCCGACAGCAACGGTGACGGCGTGGCCGATGGCATCGAGTGCTGGCGCACGCCCCCTGCGCCGAACACGCCGCCGAGCCAGATACCGGGCTGTGACCTGGACAGCAACGGCAACGGCGTCCCCGATGTGTTCGACGCCGACAACGACGGCGACGGCGTGCCGGACCGTCTCGACGTGGCATCGTTCACGGCGGTGACGGGGTTGGCCGAGGCTAATCCGCTCAAGCCGACGCTCAAGAACCTGACGGCGAACAAGCCGGCCAAGGTCCAATTCCAGCTGCGACCGACCAATGACAAGCACCTGTGGTACGCGTTCAACGTGCTCGACTGGCCGCGCGACGACGCGGCCCAGGTGCAGGACATCGACGGCAAGACGTACGCCGATTTCGCGGCGTCGCAGGGGCGAACGGCGCAGGCCAACGAGGCCAACGGGGACATGAAGCTCATCCCCATGCTGGAACTGCGCGTCCCGGCCGCGTCGGCCAACCTGCCGCCGCAGAGCGACCTCACCCCCTACAACGTCAGCGTCAACAACTATACGGCCGACGGCAGCATCAAGCTCGTCTACGTGCCGCTCTCGATCCAGACGGATGAGAAGACCGGGGCGCGGGTGGCGTTCAGCGGGCAGATGCCCTATCTGCCGACCGGCAGCTGGCCCAGCCCCCACGAAGCGCGCCTGGCGTGGGTCGTCCAGGTGTTGAACGACCAGCCCACGACCAAGTGCGACGCCACCGCCACCCCGCCTGTCACCACGAACTGCACGGCCGACGGCTACAACCACAACGCGCCGCAGGCGGTGCAGACGTACTACGACGACTGGACGCTGACCGGCCTGACGGTCACTGAGGACCACGGTGCGAAGATGGCCGTGGCCTACGAAGACCCGGCGGTCGATACGAACCTCAAGGACGACGCAGCGCTGTGGGCGCTCGCCACCGTCCTGGACAACCACTTCGTCATCGGGCGCGACGAGGACAACAACGGGCAGCGCGATTTGACGGTGGACACGCTACCCGGCCTCTTCGACCGCACCCAGAACAGCGGCGTGACCGACGACCAGCGCTTCGCCGTACCCAATATCCTGCGGGTCCAGAAGCAAACGTACGCCACCCTCGACCAGGCCGTCTACACAACCGCCGTGACCGAGACGAAACGCATCCTGAACACGGCCTTCACTCCGGCGGCGACGGCCGACCGCGCCATCAAGCCGCTGCTCGTCTTTGCCCAGGAGGCCGGCTCGCGGGCGCTGACGCTGGACGCCGCCCGCGACGGCAGCGGCTACGCGACCCGCACGGGAACGAGCCTGACGCTGGACATGGCGCCGGCCGGCCAGCCGGCCCAACAGGTGAACATCGTCGCCGGGCTGAAGTGGATGGCCTACTGCGCCCCCGCGTCCGGGGCGCTGACGTGGCAGGCGTGCGCGATGGATGACTACCTGGCCGAGCTAGACCAGCGCTACGCGGCTCTCGCCCCGCTGGCCGGCGACACCGATCCCGCCTGGGTCGGCGGGCGGCTGCAGCTGGCCCAACTGTACTACATCGGCCTGAGCAACGGCTCGTACGGGACGGTCCAGGAAGGCATCACGATTCCGGCGCTCATGTATGCCCTGGAGACGAAGGCCATCACGACGGCGAACACCCGCGCCAGCCTCATCGGCCCGGCGTCAACGCCCATGCTGGCGATGAATGCCTTCGCGCGGGCGTTCCCCCAGGCCAATTTGACGAGCCCGGCGGCCATCCGAGATACGATCCTGGGTTGGTCCAGCATTGCACGGGAACTCGTCCAGGATGCGCAGCGCACATATGTCGGCCAGCGTGGCGTGGACAGTTGGGAGAATGAAGGAAACAACGGCGCAGCAGCTTGGAAGACCAAGATTGCAACGCGTAAGGTTCTCTTGTTGCGCGCCAATCTGGCGCCCCTCGGCGCCGCTGGGATGGTGTTGATGGTCGCCACCCAGGTGGTCAACTTCGTGCCCGGCGTGTCCACAACCGCTCGAACCGTCCTGGGCGCGCTCGCGGTGACCCTGAACCTCGGCCTGAACGTCATCATGCCGATTGTTGACACTGTGAGACTGGGTCTATCCGGTCTATCGAGCGCCAAGGTTCTAGGCAGTCTGATCAGGGGTATCAATCTCACCACCTCGCTCCGCGCGGTCGCCGTGGTGGGGTTGGTCATCGGCATCGCCATCAGCTGGGGCTTCTTCATCTACAGCGCGGCCACGGGCGGGTTCGCGGCCGGCAGCCCGGCGTTCGGCCGCGCGCTGGCCGAGACCATCGCCGCTACGATCTACGCCGTGATTCTCTTCGCCCTGTCGGCGACAATCATCGGTGGTATCCTCGTCGCCATCGTGGGCATCATAGATACCATCCTCAGCCTGCTCTGTGAAGCGGGGGTGGACAATCTGCGCGTGCTGAACGGCGGCTGCTTCACGCTCGGCGCGGCCGCGGTCAAGGGTCTCGCCTACCTGCTCTACAACTACGACCTGATGATCAACACCGATCATACCGACGCCAAGGGCCGCAACGACTTCACGGCGCCGGGCGCCCCACAGACGCAGCTCGCCGACCCGGGTAAGGGCTTCACGGTGGGCAATACCCTGACCGTCACGCTGCCCATCACGACGCACGTTGTCCACAAGAACCCCGACGCCAAGAACAGCATCTACATCAACCTCTACCTGTACCTGTTCTCGCCCGACAACCTGAAGTCCAGCACCGTCCGCTATAGCCTGACGCAGCCCGACAAGCAGGACATCAGTGTTGACCGTGATCAGATGAGCGGCGAGTGGCAGAACGTCGGCCAGGATCACACGTACGTCTTGACGCCCATGTACGGAGGCTACGCGCATACGACGCCGTCGGTGGGCGGGCTTCGGTTCCACAACCCGGGGCTGAATCAGCGGACGTCGTTCTACCTCAACCAGGGCTACGCGCTGCCGGCCTATCAGTGTTTCTGGGCGCTCATCCCCGTCTGCTACACCAAGACCTTTGCCGACCACACCTCAACGAAGATTGACACGCTCAAGTATGACATCTTCCCGGCCACGCTTGACGGCTTCATGACCCTGGTCAGCAAGTCCGACGGCGGGCTGGGCCTGGGCTGGGACGCGGCCTTCCCCTCCCTGGCCGACGCTGACGGCGACGGGCTGCGGTCGAATGCCCACGGCGGCCTCGACCCGGACGACTCGACGTGGGACGCCGACGGGGATGGCCTGTCTGACGCCTACGAGCTTCAGCGCCGCGCCGATGGCGTGCCCTTCTCGCCGACCTCGTGCGACACCGACGGCGATGGGCTGACCGACGCCCAGGAAGCCCTGCTGGGCACCAAGATCGGTCAGGCGGACAGCGACAACGACGGCGTGCCCGACGGGCAAGAGATCTGGCACCAGGTCTATGACACGACCACCTGCCGACCGAGGCTCGACGCCAACGGGCGGCCCATCTGGGCCGGCGGCTGGGACGTGAATATCGGCGGCGCGACGCCGCTCACCATCCACGTCTCGTCCGACCCTGTGTCGGCCGATACGGACGGCGACGGCGTGGACGACCTGGCCGAGAAGCAACTAGCTGGCCAGGTGGACAGCCGCGGCATCCCCTACAACCCAAACGTGACGAACACGCCGCCCATCGCCATCACGACCGAGGTTGACTCCCCCAACCGCATCGTGCGGCCCGGCCAGACCTTCATCTACACGACGACGGTCGTGGCGACGACGGCGCTGGCGCCGGGCGTGCTGAACGTGACGGGCGGGTCTGCCCTGGCCGGGGCGCCGCCGCCGGCCTTGCTGCCCTTTGACCCGACGACGTTCACGACGGCCCAGACGTTCACCCGGCAGACCAACTTGACCGTCGCGCCGAACGCGAGTCGGCAAACGCTGCCCATCACCAGCACCGTCCGCACGCGGCTGCCGTCGACAGGCGCGCCGAGTTGGGTCCTCGACCCGATTGTCGCCGAGACGCCGCTGAGCGGCTTCACCACGCCGCCGCTGTATGCGTGGTACGCCGGCGCGGCGGCCTCGCGCCCCGACCGGCTCGACAGCTATCTGTTGTCGGCCCTCACCTCGAACATCGCCGGCAGCCAGGTGGGCGGGGTGACAGAATTCAGCCAGGGCGAAATGCGGGGCTACGCTGTCCCCGGCGGTACATCGAGCCTGCAGGAAGACGCCACGGTCAACGCCAATGGCTTCTTCCTGCGGGGTTCCTCGCCACCCAGTGCGGCCACCAACAGTAGCGGCACGACGGTGGCGGTGTGGGACCGCATCGACCGCTGCAACACGGTCACGCTCAACTTCCTGAAGGTCGTCACGGCGGGGCCAGATAGCGGCACACCGGGTATCGAGCCGGTCATCGTCCTCAACACCGACAACAAGACGACGCGAAGCGTGGTGTGGGACTGGACGAGCGGCGGCGGCACGCCCGACATGCGGTCGGGCGACCAGCGCGGCCCCAACGCGTTTGGCTTCCCCATCACCCGCCGCATCTGTGGCAGCACGGACCTGATGGTCTATGAGGCCAACGGCTCGACCCCGAATCCGGCGCAAGACACGCTGGTCGGCAGCCAGTCCATCGATGCGTTCATTGACCGCAACGAGACGCTGACCTTCACGGGCGCGGGCCACACAGTCCAGGTCAGTATCACAGTCCCAGTCAAGGATAACTACACCGTGGGCGGCGGTGTCGTCGGCGCGAACGGCGCGGTCCAGCAGCGTATCGCCTTCCCCCAACCGCCGGTCCCGACGACCAGCCGCATCCGAAGTCGGCACCCTGTCGTCGCCACGAACGGGACCAACTTCCTGGCCGTCAGCGAGGCGACGGCGACGACAGGCAACGGCGCCGGAACGCCTATCACCGAGTCGTCGGAGGTCTGGTTGGCCCTGCAATCGCTCGACCGGCTGGGCAACCCAGGCAGCAGCCTGGCCCGCGTCGTCGGCACCATCAGCAACAACTTCGCCTCGACGAAGCTCGGCCTGGACGTGGCGTGGATCGGTGACCGCTATCGCATCGCCTGGAAGGCCCTCAACGACAGCACAGTCTACGTCGGCGACGTCGGTCTGGCAGGCAGTACGCTGACGCCCTGGACGTCGGTGGCGACCGACGCGGCCACCGTCAGTGATACCGCCAGCTTCAATGCCAACGACCACGGCCCCCATCTGGCCTACGATCCGGTCGGCCAGCGCACGCTGCTGGTCTACCGCGCCAACGACGGCAACATCCGGGGCGTGCTGTTCCAGGGCAGCAGCACGACGCCCAGCGCGACAAAGAGCCTCTTCCCCAGCACGCGGTTCGTCAACCCACGCGTGGCCTACCAGCCCTCGTCGCAAAGCTGGCTGGTCAGCGCCCTCAACGACATCGGCCGGCTTCTGATCAACGTCTGGAAGAGTGACCTGAGCGCGCCGCTGATCAACTCCTTCCAGGCGGGGTTTGTCGAGCGGCAGGGCAGCACGGCCCTGGCCTGCCCGGTACCGAGCGCCTTGCCAGTGGTCGACCTACGCTTCGAGGAGCTACCCGGCGCGACGACCTTCGTCGATAGCGCGCCGCGCGGGGCGAACGCCACCTGCACCGGCAGCGCCTGCCCGGCGGCCGGCGGGCCGGGCGCGGTGGACGGCCAAGGTCAGGCCGTCGGCGCGCCGGCCTCCGATTACGCGGTCCAGTTCGACGGTGTGGACGATGCCCTGAGCGTGCCGAACCCGGTTACGGGCGACTTCAGCCTCGCTTTCTGGTACAACTCGGCGGGGGGCCAGGGCGGGGACTTCGTGATGGACGGCGGGGCGAACGCGTTCTCCCTCACGCTCGCCAACACGCCGGCCAGGATCGAGCTCCGCGTGGGTGGCGCGCGAGCCAGCGCGCCCCTCAATGTGAATGACGGACGGTGGCACTTCGTCGTGGCGACGCGCGACATCGCCGCTAACCGGCTGGCGGTCTACCTCGACGGGGCCGCGGCGCCCGCCGCCACGACCAGCAGCGCGGGCACGCTGACACCGACACCGACCATCAGTCTCGGCGGGCGGCGGGCCAGTCTCGATAACTTCCAGGTCTACGGGGTCGCCCTCGGCGGCGACACGGTTCAGGCGCTCTACAACCGCGCCATGCTCTCGTACTGCGTCGCCAGCGGTATAAGCGCCGACCAGTCCGGCGTGCAGTGGACCAAGCTCCGCCTGAACCAGACGGACACGCGGGGCGGCCGCATCGTCGCCGCCAGTGGGATGACGGTCACGGTCGACGCCGATGCGCCCGACTCGGCCGTCCGATCCCTCACCAATGGGCAATACGTCAGGGGCGGCCAGGGTACGCTTCAGACAAGCGCGAAGGGGGGCGCCGCCTCCACCCCTGCCTCGGGCCAGGTCATCTCAACCACGACGGTCATCGGCGGCGACGCCGGCGACCGCACGTCCGGCGTGGCCGAGGTGGATGTCAGCGTCAACGGCGGCCCGTTCCAACCGGCGGCAGGCGCGGGGACGTGGAGCTATAGCTTCCAGGTGGCCGACGGCGCGTACACTATCAAGACCCGCGCGACCGACCTCCTGGGCAACGTCGAGACGCCCGGCGCCGGCATCACCGTGCTGGCCGACGCCTTTGCGCCGGTCATGAACTTCCTGAACGTACCGGCGCAGCCCGTCGCGCCCACGCGCACGGCGGACGGCGGCTGGACTGTCCGCGTGGGCGGCTATGTCTACGATCCCCAGATTGGTCTGTTTAGCGGCGGCACGATCTATCGCGGCAGCGGCATAGACGAGCAAACCGTCGACGTGCGCGTCCGCCGTCAGGACGCGGCCCCCGCCGAGGGCGGCTGGGAGCGGGCCACACTGACGGTGTCCGAGTCGTCCACGCCCACCTATGAGTGGAAGATTGACTACCTCTTCCCGGCCACGGTACTCGATCCGACCGGGACGTGGGTGGTCGAGATGCGCGCCGCCGACAAGGTGGGCAACCAGGCGCAGAATGTATCGTCACCGCTGCGTCTGGACGCCAGCGCGCCCGCCGCCAGCCTGAGCGCTGTCGACTCGGGGCGCTCCGTCATCGCCAGCAACGTGACGGTCAGCGGGCTGATCACCGACGTGGACAGCATTGTGGGGCTGGACAAGCTGGAAGTGACCTTCGCGCCCATCAAGGAAGTCGTGCCCCTGGCCGACGCCGTGCTGCGCCTGCCGCTGGATGAGCGCGCCGGCGCGGTGTACTTCACCGACCAGTCCGGCCACGGCAACCACGCCGCGTGCGCCTCACCCACCTGTCCGACGGCCGGCGGCGCGGGCCGGGTCGATCAGGCGCTGAACGTCACGGGCGAAGAGTACCTGCGGGTACCGAGCACGGCCAGCCTCGACTTTGACGCGAGCCGCAGCTTCAGTTGGCAGGTGTGGGCGAAGACGGATGTCGGCGGGGGGATGATGCGCCAGGGTGAGACGAACACCTCGGACATCATGATGTCGATTAACGACGAGACGGGGCGGGCCGAGTTTGTCCTGGGGAACCCGGGGCAGAACGGTCTCTCCGGCGGACCCGACCTGCGAGACAGCCAGTGGCATCACATCGTCGGCACGGTCGACCGAGCCAGCGGACAAGCCCACCTGTTTGTGGATGGCGTGCTGCAGGCGAGCCGGCCGGTCAGCGGGGCCTTCGGCAACGGCGCACCGCTCCTGATTGGCAGCCTGGGCGTGGGCTTCACCGTCGGCCCGTTCAGCGGCGCGCTCGACCAGGTCGCCGTCTTCGGCCACGCCCTGTCCGCCGCTGAAGTCCAGGCGATGGTCCGCGCGGCCGACCGACCGTGGTTCGCGGCGACGTTGGCGCAGCGCGGCGCGGGCGTGAGCGGCTCCACCTGGACCCTGGCCGTCCCCGTCGGGCTGGAAGGCCAGTATCAGATGGACCTGCGCACGGCCGACCTGCTCGGCAACCGGGGTGTCACCGCCAATGTGTGGCGCGGTATCATCGACACCCAGGCGCCGCGCCTGATCCTGACCGGGACACAGACGGGCGCATCGTCCTTTGACCCCGTGGCCGGCCGCCGCTACGCCGTCGCCTACGTCTGCGCGGCGCAGGATGAGAACCTGAGCGAGGCGGACTTCACGTGTCCAGGCGCGAACCTGCCGCCGCCGACGCGCTCGTTTGATGACGATCCGATCCTGCAAAGCCTGTTCCCGGACCTGGCGATCCGCAACCGACTGGCGCGCTCGTACATCCAGTGGGAGCCGGCCGGCGAGATCAACCGAGAGGTGCGAGCCTGCGACAGCTACGGCAACTGCGGCAGCAAGACGCTGGCGCTGAATGTGACGCCGTCGACGCCGAGCGAGCCGCAAGCCGTAGTGGTGTCGCCAACCGACCAGAGTGTCGTCGCGGCGAGTGGGACGCTGAGTGTGACCGTGTCGGCCAGCGGCGTGCAGGCGCTCAAGAGCGTCACGCTCAAGCTGGACGGGGCTGTCGTGAACACGGCGAGCTTCACCCAGGCGGATGCCGTCACCCAGAACCAGCGCACCGTGAGCGTGCCGGTGGCGAGCGAAGGCCAGCACACGCTGGTCGCCCAGGCGACGGACTGGAACGGGGCGACCCAGACGACGCTCTTCCCGCTGAGCT
>CAZLBQ010000016.1:0-26615 GCA_964557745.1 uncultured Anaerolineales bacterium | reverse complement strand
CAGGCGCATAGAGCAGGCCCGACAGGACAGTGAGCCAGGGGTACAGGGCTTCGGGCACGATGTACTGCTGGGCGTAGAGCGTGACCAGGCCGAGGGCGAAGACGCCGGCCGTGTGGGTGATGGTGACGGTGAGGCCCAGGAACACGGCGTGCCGCCACGTCCCCCGCGAGCCGACGAGATAGGCGGCGACCATGGCCTTGCCGTGGCCGGGCGACAGGGCGTGCGCCGCGCCCAGGCCGAGGGCGAGCAGGAGCGAGGTGAGCATGACGGCAGCGCTGAGTTCGCGGTGGCTGACCAGTTCGGCGAAGGCGTCGTTGGGGCGGGCCACGAGGGCCGGCTGGGACTGGCGCGGCGCTGTCTCAACCGCGCCAACGCCGACGAGGGTGAAGCGGATCGTCGCGTCGCGCACATCGAGCGGGTTGCTCAGCATGTCCTCGGGATAGACGGTGAGTTCGTGGCTCACGTCGGTCGCGGGGACGCTCGCCTGCTCAAGCTGGCCGCCGTCGCTGGCCTGGCCGACCACTTCCTTCCAGCCCAGGCGGTCCGGGTAGTTGTCGTCGTGGTAGGCGAGCTGGCCCTGGCGGGGGAGCGGCGCGCTGAACCAGACGGCCAGCCGCAGTGTCTTCAGCCCGCCCTGGCCGTCGGGGAAGGAGAGTTCGTGCGCCTCGGTGGTCAGGGGCGTCGGCGCGCCGTCCACGCTCAGCCGCAGGCGCGAGCGAAGCTCCTCAGCCTTGCGCGCCGCGTAGGCCGTCCGCTCGGCGTCGCTGACCTGGCCGTCGCGGTCGCTGTCGACGGCGGCGCTGATCTCCTGGAAGGCTGGTATCTCGGCCAGGTCGAGGATGTAGCGGACGCGCAGCCCGGCCGCGCCAATCTCCAGGCGGCTATAGCGGTTGGTGGTGAAGTTGCCCAGGGGGTGGGCCAGGGCGACGATGGGCTGGCCGACGGCGAGGAGCACGGCGGCCACCGCGCTGAGCAGGGCCAGCAGCCGACGCGACGGAAGGGCACTAGGCTTGGCCATCACAACTCTCTCCTGTGGCGGGGCAGGCGACCTGACAGGTTTTCAAAATCTGTCAGGTCTGGGTAGACCGTTCATTCCTGGTGGAGGGCGGCCAGCGCGGCCCTGGCTTCGGGGGCGTGGAGCAGCGAGAAGGACGGGTTGATACGCAGCGCCTCTTCCAACAGGCGCTGCGCCTCGGCGCGGTCGCCACGGGCCAGAGCAATCATCCCGGCGTGGTAGTGGAGCAGGGCGTCACGCGTGCCCAGCCGCAGCGCCTCGGCGCTGTAGCGTTGGGCCTCGTCGGGCTGGCCCGCCTTGTAGAGCGTCCAGGCCAGGGCATCCGCGCCGTAGATGCTAGGCCGCTGTTGGTAGGCGTGGCGGGCGCGGACGAGGGCGTCGGCCAGGTCGGGGTCGTGGTCGGCCTCGAACAGCGCCGTCTCCAGGTCCAGCTCGACGCCGTTGGCGCGGTGGAGGGCCTGGATGACGCGCACCAGGGCGTATTGCTGCTCGGCCTCCTGGGCATGACCCGCCACCGTGTACACGTCGCCGAGCAGGATGACGTACTCCGGCAGGGGCATGACGTCGACGGCCGGCTTGAGCAGCGCCAGCGCCGCGTCGACCTCCCCGCGCGCGGCGTGGACGCGGGCCATGCCGACGGCGGCCGGGATGTAGCCGGGCTGCTGGGCCAGAATGGCGCGGAACTCCGCCTCGGCCCCTGCTAAGTCCCCCTGATTGAAGAACAGCAAGCCCAACTGGGTCTGGGTCCAGGCGACGTTCTCGGTGGCGGGGCCGCCGGCGACGACGGCCTTGCGCATGGCGTCCACCGCGCCGGCCACGTCGCCGTGGAGTTCGCGGATGTAGGAGACGCGGGCGTAGGAACTCAGGTCGGGCCGCAGGTCCACCATGCGCTGGAATGTCTTGACCGCCGCGTCGTACTCGCCCAACTCAACCTCGGCGTCGCCCAGCACGCCGTAGCTCAGCGCCTTGTAGTCGTTGAGGGCGATGGCCCGCCGGCCGAGCGCCTGGGCGTCGCCGAACTGGTGGCGGGCCAGGGCCAGCAAGCCCAGGCCGTTGAGGGTGTCGACGTCGTCGGGCAGCAGGTCCAGGGCGCGGCGCAGGGCCGTCTCGGCGCGGCCATAGTACGCCGGGTCGCCCGTCTCGCGCGCCTTCTGGAGGTAGGCAGCGCCAAGGCTGGACAGGGCGCGGCCGTCGTCGGCCTTCTGCTTGAGGCGCTGCTGTAGGGTCGCCACCAGGCGGTCGGTAGTGGTCTCGCGGGCGCCGGCGGCGGCCACCTGGGCGACGGTGTCGTCGACGCCGCTGAGCCGCCGCTGCGCGAGGGCCAGGAGCCGCCGCCCGTCGAGGGTCGTCGCGGCCAGCAGCGCTAGCAGACCGAGGCTCAGGACAATCAGGCGGGTACGGGTGGACATGGAGACCTCCTTTTCCCTCTCCCCCTTCCCCCTCTCCCACACGGAGAGAGGGGGAAGGGGTTCTGCCCCCCTTCCCTCCTTGTGGGGGAAGGGATGGGGATGGGGGTCTGGGTCTTGGCCTTACGGGTTGCCTGAATAGGGCGACGCCAGGTAGGGGAACGACGTCTTGAACGGCTTGTCGTTGGCGTCGACGCCGTCGCCCAGCGGGACGTTGTTGCCGACCAGGGCGCCGGCGACGACGCGCAGGGCGATGTCCACGACGTCGTCGGTCAGGCGGCGGCCGTTGGGGAAGCCGCCCGTGTCGCCGCCCAGGACGGCCAGGCGGTTCGTGCCGCTGACGGGGCTGGCGGCCGTGCCGACGTTGAGGCGCAGCATCTCGGCCGGGCGGACGTTGCGGGGCTGGTTGAGGCCGGGGACGCCGGTCAGGAAGACGGTGACGAGGTCCTGGCGGTTGGTGGTGGGCGCGCCGACGTTGTAGAGGGCGTTGAGCAGCTCGGCCAGGTGCGAGGTCGTCACCCACGACAGGAACTGGCCGTCGTTGACGGGCTGCGAGGCGTTGAAGCGGTCCTTGTCACGCAGACCGATGACGGCCTCGTTGACCAGCGGCATGCCTAGCCGCGAGACCTGACGGTAGGGCGACAGGTACGCCTGGGCGGCGTCCGCGCTGTCGGCCTTCGACTCGTCGTCCGCGCCGTCCTTGCCATAGCCGAAGATGCGGACGGCGGCGCGGCTGGACGAGGCCCACATGCCGATGATGCCGTTGGCGTCGTTGGTCAACTGGCCAATGGGGACCTGGAGGGCGATGGTGTTGACGTTGGCGCCGATGAGGGCATCCTTGCCGGGGTTCGTCACCTGGAGCAGGTCGAACACCGCGCCGAGGTCGACGAAGAAGGGGTCGTCGCGCTGCCCGGCGAAGACCTTGACGCCGGTGCCGACGGTGTAGACGGCCTGCATGGCGAGGTCTTCGTAGGCGGGCGTGGAGTTCTTGCCGACGTTGTTGGGCGGCAGTAGCAGGTCGGTGGCGAGGACGGTGGGCGTGGCGTAGCGGCGGAAGCCGACGGTGTACCAGTTGAGGCGGGTGACGCTCATGAACTGGCGGACGTTGAGGTCGGTGTCCTGGAGCGAGGTGACGGGGCCGGTGTTGTACAGAAACGAGCGGCTGTTGAACGGGTTGGCCGGGTTGCCGAACTGGGTGCGGAACGTGAACTGGTAGGTCACGTCGTCGAGGGCGTCGCCGTCGCTGTCGATGTGGATCTCGTAGAGGACGTCGTCGCCGAAGCGGTAGAAGTTGGGGCCGCCGTAGGCGATCTGGGCCGGATACCAGTTGGTGATCAGGGTCACGGTGTCCGGCGCGTCGGGGCTGCGGAACATGTAGACGTCGGTGGTGTCGGCGGCCGGGTCCTGGGAGATGCCGGGCGCTTCGCGGTGGCTGGACGCGGCGCTATCCTGCGGGCCGAGGGCGACGGACAGCGCCAGGATGGCGGCCAGCGCCAGACCGAGCACAATGAACTTACGCATCGCGGGTTCCTTCCTATGGTTGGCGTAGGGGATAGGGGACCATGGTCTGCGCAACAGACGCATGGCGCGGCGCGCCGGATGCATGGGGAGGGACGGAAGGTTCTGGACCACGGGAGGCGGGGAAGGGGACGGAGGACGCGGAAGCCGGCTCTAGCGACGCTGCTTACCCGGCGGGCGCGATGTCCAACCGCCAGCGCCAGGCGGTGCGGCGGACGAACAGCCGATGGGCCTGGACCACCTGGGCATCGCGCTCGGCCATGAGGCGGCTCAGCCAGGCCCGCTCCGGCGGCCGCCAGCGCAGGAACTCGACGTACACCGGGTACACCTGGGCCATGCTCCGCTCAACCTCGCGGCGCAGCGCGGGCGACGCGCCGGCCATCAGGTAGTCGGCGTAGGCCAGGCCCGACCCGTGGTGGATGCCGTCGTCCACCGCCAGCCGCGCGCACAACTCGCCCAGCACGCTGCCCTGCGCCAGGCGGCGGATGTCGTGGAAGAAGGGGATAATCAACGCCTCGAAGAAGCCCTGGATGCCTACCACGCGCTCTTCCAGCGTCCCAAAGGCCCACACCATGTCGGCCAGCTCATCCAGGTACGGGTTACGCGCCCCCAACTCGCCCACCCGGCGCGCCACCTGGCGCAATGCCTCGACGTGGCGCGCCTCGTCCTGGACCATCGTCGTGTAGTAGAGCTTGGCCGCCGGGTGCTCGGCCAGCGTCAGCAACTGCACCGACGCCTGGACCGCCATCTCGTCGGCCTGCAACAGTTGCGCCAGCACCGAGCGCCACACGCCCTGCCAGCGCTCCGAGCGGTGGCGTTCCGGCAGCGCGGGCTGCGTCGCCCAGCCCAGGTCACTGACCCGCCACGCCTGACGCGTCGCCAGGTCATAGAAGCGCTCCAACCGCCGCGCCGCTGTCTCCCACTCCGCCGCGTTGGACCGTGTGGTGACGAACGCCGTCCTCTCCGCTTCCATACGCGCCCCCTTGGGAGTTGCAGGTTGCAGGTTCCGCGAAAAACGGAGGCCGCCTCTTCACCTTCAACCTTCAACCTGTAACCTGCAACTCCCGGCTTGAAGATCGCAGGCAGTACTCGACTACCCGCGGGTAGTAGGCCCGAATGTCCGGCAGGGTCACGCCAACAGCGGCCAGCGCCCCCGCCGCTAGCGTCGTATCGAACGCCTTGGGGAAGGCCAGGTGGGGCGCGAACGTGGCAAGCGCGCCGAGCGCCTGGGCTTGCCGCCGCTGCCCCCGCCGCGCCAGGTCATCCACCAGCGCCGTGAACTCCGCCAGGCTGACCAGCGCGGGCCGCTGGGGAACCCGCCCCGGCCGCAGCCGCGCCAGGACGTCCGCCGTCACGTCCAACACCTCCGCCAGGCTGTACGACTGGGCCGCCCCCGCGCAAACGTGGAACGTCGCGCCCGGCGTAAAGCGCGTGTCGAACAGCGCCGCCAGCGCGTCGGTCACCCAATCCGAGGCAATCAGGTCAATCGGGCCTGTCGGGTCGCCCGGCAGCGCGGGGACCAGCCCGCTCGCCACTAGCCGCAGCATCTGGTGCAGGAAGTTGAACTGGCGCACCTCCCCCGTCCGCGCGTCGCCCACCACGCTGCTCAGGCGGTAGACGGCGATGGGCAGGTCCGCCATCCGCCCGCGCAGCCAGACCTCCGCCTCGTACTTCGTCTGCTCGTAGGTGTTCACCCAGCCGGCGGCGTGGACCAACTCCGTCTCGCGGATGAGGCCCACGCGCTGGCCCGCCACGTGGACCGTACTGACGTGGCCCACGCGGCGCAGGCGCGGCGCGGCCTCCGCCAGTTCGATGACCCGCTGCGTCCCCGCCACGTTGACCGCCCGCGCCTCGGCCAGCGGCCGCCCAAAGTGGATATCCGTCGCGGCGTGCAGAACGTCGGACACCTCACCCGCCAGCCGCCGCCACGTCGGCTCGTCCAGGCCCAGGCGCGGCCTCGTCACGTCGCCTGGCACCGCGACGAGGCCGGCCGGCAGCTCCCCCCCCAGCCGCGCCGCCAGCCTGTCCCGCGCTGCCCCTTCTGAAGGAGCGCGGACGAGCGCGTAGACCCGCCGCCCATCGGCGGCGTAGCGGCGCGCCAACTCCCCGCCCACCAGCCCCGTCGCGCCGGTCAGGAACAGCGCCCCCGCGCTACCCACTCAGGCCGCCGCCCGCCCGACGCGGTCCAGTTCCGCCCACACCGCGTGGTAGGACGCGGCGGGCGACAGTTCCTCATACGCCAGCCCCTGGGCCAGGCAGAACGGCTTGACCAGAGCGCGGGCACGGCCGAAGTTGACGCGCGGCATGGTCGGGAACAGGTGGTGCTCGATCTGGTAGTTCAGGCCGCCGTACAGGTAGTCGGTGATGGGGTGTGGGATGACGTTGCGCGAGCTGAGCACCTGGCGTTCCAGGAACGACGGGCGGCTGCCCGCCGGCCAGACGGGCATCCCCTTGTGGTTCGGCGCGACGATGAGCGACAGGTAGATGCCGGCGATGGCCTGGCCGACCAGGAAGACGACGCGCCACTGGGGCGGCGCCCACACCACCACGGCGGCCCACACTAGGGTGTTGGCGCTCAGCAGCGTCAGTTCCACGGCGCGGCGGCCGCCCCGCAACTGGCGCGCGGCGAACAGCCAGCTCTCGATGCGGAAGGCGACGACGGCCAGAGCGCTGAACACCAACAGGAGGACCGGGGCCAGCAGCGCCTGGTGGCGCACCGCGACGCGCTGCCAGCCCTCGCGCGTCTGGGCGTCCGCCTCGGTGAAGGCCACCAGGCTGCTGCCGCGGATCTCCGGGTCGCCGTCGGCATCGTTGGTGTGGGCGTGGTGGGCGTTGTGGCGGGCGCGCCAGTACCAGAACCCGATGCCCAGCGTCAGGCTCCAGCACAGCAGGCCAAAGGCGTAGTTGGCGCGGGCGCGGTGGAACACCGCCAAGTGGCCCGCGTCGTGGCCCAGCATCCCGATCTGGACGCTCGCCAGCCCCAGCCCGCCGCACGCCACCGCCAGCCACAGTGGGGTCGGCGGCAGCCAGACCGGGACGGCCAGCGCCAGGGCGAACAGGGCATAGCAGCCCAGGCTGCGCCCCAGGTAGTAGTCGTAGCGCCGCTCCAACAGGCCCGCCGCCTCGACCTCACGCCTCAACGCGGCGTAGGCCGAGTGCCGAGTGCTGAGTGCTGAGTAGGTAGGGCTGAGTACCAAGGGCTGAGTATCGAGGGCTAAAGGCTGCGGGCCGGTCGCCAGTGACAATTGCCCGCCTGCCGCTCTCTGCCGACTGAAGTCGGCGCTACGTGCTTCCGCCTGCCGCCCGCCGCCGGCCGCCGGCCGCCGGCCGCTTGCCGCTTTCGGACCGCCGCGCACGCCGCGCCCGCCGAGCCACAGCGCCAGCGGCCCGACGACGAAGTGGAACACGTTCTCGCCGATATCCAGGTGCAGGCCGAACGGGTGATAGACCAGCACGCCCAGGAACGCCAGCAGGGTGTAGAACACGCCAAACGCCAGGACGAGCTGCGCCTTGCGGCGCTCCGTCAGGGGCAGCGCCCACCCTGCCAGCAGCACGATGCCCCACGTGATGTGGATGGCCGCGTGGAGCGGGTCGGCGTTGATAAACGCCAGGACCAGGTCGGGGACCTGGAGGTGGAGGGCGGCGCGGATGAGGGACACGCTGCCCTGGGCCAGGAGCGCCGCCCCCGCGATGAGCAGGAACAGGCGCACGCCGCGCGACGGCGAGACAGGCATGACGACCTCCTGGGTCAGGGCAGCGTCGCCCGCGGCTCCGGGGCGCTGGGGGCGCGGCGCAGGCCCCGCCGCCAGAGCAGCAGCCCCAGCCCGACGGCTTCCGCGCCAAACAGGGCGAACCAGACGATGGTCGACGCGTTGGGCTTGAAGCGGTCCAGGTGGATGACGGACACCACCAGGACCAGCAGGGACAGGACGACCAGCGTGACGGCGACAATGCGGACGCCCTCCCAGCGCGCCTCGCGCGCCGCCAGGGCGCACACGAAGGCGAGGGTCAGGAAGTGGCCGCTGTACAGTTGGGACAACGGCTCGGTCAGCGCCCAGGGCCACAGTCTCATCGCTAGGGGCGGCGCGACGAGCAGCACCAACGCCACGAGGCCCAGCAGGGCCGCCTCGGCCGTCCACAGCGGCCACAGGTCCGACCGGCCCCCGCCGGCGGGGTCGCTGTCCCGGAAGCGCCATAGCGTGTAGACGACAACCAGCGGGTCGATGATGTAGAACAGGATCCACATCGTCGGGAACTGGTGGAGGGCCAGCTCGCCCAGGCCGAAGGCTTGCAGCCGGGCCAGGCTGATGACGAGCAGGACGCCCGTGGCGACGCCGATGCCGATGAGGATCAGGCGCACCTCGCGGAACGCCCGCGCCCCCAGGCAGAGCAGCACGCCGATCCCCAGCGCCGTGTACAACGCGCCGATGAAGCGGGCGTTGAGGGGGCTGGCGGGCCAGGGTTCGACAATGTTGATGAGACTGGGTTGGAAGAGGGCCGGAGTAACGAGGAAAGCCTGGACGGTGACGACGAGGAAGAACGCGCGCAACCAGCGGGGAATCGGGCGATCCATCCTATCCCTCCTGTGGCAAACTCGCCATCGCTATGGAGGTTGACCAAAGTGGCGTGACATTATATATCCACTAATCCATTTTGTACAGTCAAGGCCGGGACAGTCAGTTGACTTCGCAGCAAATATCCCTACAATTAGCTCTCCATGTCCCTTCCGTGTGGAGGGGGACAGGTGAAGGGGTGCTGACACGATAGGAGTTGCCAGGTGTGGTCAGCTACGACATAGGCTCCCCGGACGAATATCTGCCACGGTTGCGCTTCCTCCTTGACGGGCGCTTCAGCCTGGACGATCTGAGCAACCTTTGCTTCGATCTTGGCATCGATCCCGATGAGCTGGAAGGCAGCACGAAGGCCGCCAAGGTGCGCGGCCTGATTGAATGGTTGAAGCACCGCGAGCGCCTCGACCAACTGTTGCAGTTGCTGGGCCGCACGCGCCCCGACGTTCTGGACGATCTCGGTCTATCGCCAACCCCACTCGCGCCTGCCTCCCCCGCCGGTCCTCTGCCCGCCCCCCCCACCATCCGGCACACCAATCTGCCTATCCAGCCCACGCCGTTCATTGGCCGCCAACGAGAAGTACTGCGGCTGCAGAACCTCTTGCTGCGCCCGGATGTCCGCCTGGTCACCCTCGTTGGCCCAGGCGGCACAGGCAAGACCCGTCTCGCGCTGGAGGTGGCCGGCAAGATTCTCAGTGAGCTGGTGGCAGACACAGAACTCAATCGGGCTGACACGCCTCACGCCCTCTTCTCGGATGGCGTCTGGTTTGTGTCCCTCTCCACCATCAACGATCCGAACGTGGTAGCCTCGACGATCGCTCACACCCTCGGTGTCCTGGAGGTACGTGGCCGCGCCATCCTGAAGGATCTCCAGGAGAATCTACGCGACAAGTGGATGCTGTTGCTCCTGGACAACTTCGAGCAGGTAGTGGCGGCCGCCCCTCTAGTGGCCGAGTTACTTACTACCTGCCCTCGCTTGAAGCTGCTAATCACGAGTCGGGCATCCTTGCACATTCAGGCCGAGCACGAGTTCCCCGTCCCTCCGCTCATGGTTCCTGACCGAAAACGCCTCCCCCCAGCGGCGAGCCTGTCACAATATGACGCGGTTGCCCTGTTTATCGAGCGCGCGGTAGCGGTCAACCAGGATTTTGCTGTCACGAACGAGAATGCGCCGGCGGTGGCAGAAATCTGTGCGCAGCTCGACGGCCTTCCCCTCGCCATCGAACTCGCCGCCGCGCGGGTCAAGCTACTACCCCCGCAGGCTTTGCTGGCCCGCCTGAGTCGACGGCTCAAGCTCCTGACCGGCGGCGCGCGAGATCTTCCTGCCCGACAACAGACGATGCGCAACACCATCGCCTGGAGCTATGATCTGCTCAACCCGGCCGAAAAGCAGCTCTTTCAGCGTCTCTCAGTCTTTGTCGGCGGTTGCACGCTGGCGGCCGCGGCCGCTGTCTGCAACAGCCAAGCTGTGGGAGAGATTGAACTTCTGGATGGACTGGCCCGCCTGGTAGACGAGAGCCTGCTGCGGCAGCAGGAAGAGCCGGGCGGCGAGCCACGTTTCAGTATGTTGGAAACGATCCGTGACTACGGCCTCGAACAACTCGCGGCGAGCGGGGAGGAGCCGACCATCCGTCAGCGGCATGCTGAGTTCTTCCTCAACCTGGCGGTACAGGGTGAGCGTGAGATACGCGGCCCGCAGCAGGTCAATTGGCTGGACCGCCTGGAGATCGAACACGACAATCTGCGGGCGGTTCTCGAAGGCTGCCAAGCCACGGGTGCCGTCGATAACCTGTTGCGGTTGGCCGGCGCGCTCTCCTGGTTCTGGAGTCGCCGTGGCTACTTCATCGAAGGGCGTGGGCGGCTCGACAGCATTCTGGCGATCAGCGCCGACGTGGTCTCAACGGACCGCGGCAAAGCGCTGTATGGCGCAGGCTCGTTGGCCGCCCTGCAATCCGACTACGCGACGGCCCGTCTCCTGTTGGAGCAGAGTGTGGCGATATTCCGTCAGTTAGGCGATGCCTGGCATGTCGCGCTCGCCCTCAGTGACCTGGGATTTACCGCGAATCACCTGACCGACCGCCTAGCGGCCCGCCAATATCTGGCGGAGAGCATCGCCCTCTTTCGCTCGTTGGGCGAGCGTTGGGGCCTCGCGCTGGCGCTCAACAACTTGGGGCACACGGCCTATGTGCAGGGGGAGTATGCCAGCGCCCAGGCCTCCTACTCGGAAAGCCGAGCGCTCTTTGAAGTTGTCGGGGATAAGTGGGGCATTGCCGATACCTTGAGTAATCTTGGCTTGATGGCCTACTACCTGGGCGACTTTACCGCTGCGCGCCACTTGCACGAAGACAGTCTGGCTATCTGGCGTGAGCTAGGCGATAAGCGTGATATTGCGGCAGCGCTGGGAAGCCTGGGCTATGTTGGACTGGCTCAGGGCGATTACGCCTCGGCGACAGCCTTCTTTGAAGACAGCCTGAACCTCCACCGCGAACTCGGGAGTCGGGGGGGGATTGCCCTGGCTCTCAATGGCCTGGGGGAGGTAGCGCGCTGCCAGGGCGACTACCCACGCGCAGAACCCTTTTATACCGAAGCTTTGTCCATCCGACGGCAAGCGGGACATGTCGGCGTAGCGTCCATCCTGAGCAATCTGGGCTATGTCAGGTTGTATCGAGGAGATCCACGACACGCGACCGAGTTGTTTACCGAGGCCCTCAATCTCTACCGCGCGCGTAGTCATCAGGTCGGCGCCGCGCTCTGCATCGTCGGGTTTGCCGCTGTTGCCAGCCGGGCCAGGCAGCCCGAGCGGGCGGCGCGCCTGCTCGGCGCTGTCGATGCGCTGCTTGAACAGTCAGGGACTCGTCTCGAACAACCGGACGGCATCGAATATGATCGCACGCTCGCCGCCGTCAAGGCCCAGCAGGACAACTCACAATTCATGGCTGCCTATGCCGCCGGCCACACGCTATCGTTCGTAGAGGCTGTGGCCTTTGCGCTAGAAGCATGTTTGCCTGTGTGAGACGGTTGATAACGTTATCCAGGCTGAGGCAAGACGAGTGGGGGCCGACGCTCAGGCTGTCGCAGTATGGGCCGGTTCCAGGCGCTGCGCGCCGTTCTGGCGCTCCAGCGGGGGCTGATGGTCCGGCGCGGCGTCAGGCGCAGGGGCCGCCTCTTCGTCGGCCGGCGGCGCCTCGTGCGCCGGCTGCGCCTGGGATAGCCCCAGATAGATACCGGCTGCCGCCGCAGCAGCGGCCAAGGCGGCCACCGGGCGCGGCAGGTGGAAGCCCAGCACCTCGTCCACCGAGTAGGCCCCGGGGCCTGCCAGGGTCAGCGCCAGGGCGATGGCGATATTGGTCACGGGCAACTCCGCCCCGCCCGCCGTCACCCAGATGGGCTTGCCGGCGTGGGCCGTGCGGGTTGCCATCGTCATCGCCGCCGCCATACCAACAGGGCCGAGAGGGTGCAGCAGGCCAAGCGCCGTCAGCGCGCCGCCGCCAAACTCCGACAAGCCGGCCAGCGCCGCCCACTGCTCGCCCGGCTCAAGGCCCAGCGACTCCATGAAGCCCGCCGTACCCTCCAGGCCGTGCCCGCCAAACGCGCCGAAGAGCTTCTGCGCGCCATGCCCCACCAGCAAGCCGCCCGCTGTGAGGCGCAACACCAACAATCCTGTATCCTTGCCGTTCATCGTGTCCTACCCTCCTCTTACCTGGGCTAGTCCGCTCGCATCTGCGCAGCGCCGCCCCCTCACCCACCCCTATCTGTAAGGTTTATCGCAAATCGTGTGCCACAGCCTGCCCGGTCCCTGTCCGGCGCGAGGGCTTGTAGACTTGCCGACGGGCGCGGACTCGGCTAGACTCTGGGCAAGTCTCGGTGGAGGAGGGTGAGCGATGGCAGGCCCGGCGGTTGGCGATGTGGTCCCGCGCGTAGTGGTGATGACCACCGACGGCGACCCCGTCTATCTCTCGGATTACTACGACCAGGGTCCGGTGGTCTTGGGGTTCCTGCGCCACTTCGGCTGAGCCATGTGCAAGAAGTTTCTCGCGCAGTTGCGTCGAGTCTACCCCGACCTCCAGGCCGCCGGCGTCCAGGTCATCGCCATGACCCAGGGCCAGCCCGACCAGACGCGCGCCTTCTGCCAGGCGCAGGACACGCCGTTCGTCTGCCTGTCCGACCCCGACCGCGCCTCGTACCGGGCGTTCGGCCTCAGCGAGGGCCTGCCGCACCTGGCCACCAGTTCCGCGCGGCCCACCAATCTCGTCTCCTTCGCCCGCGAGATGCTGAAGGGCAACCTGCCCGGCCTGGCCCCGCGCGGCCAGAGCCTCTCCCAACTATCCGGCGCCTTCGTCATCGACCAGAGCGGGACGGTCCGCTACGCCAGGCGCGCCCAATTCGCCGCCGACCTGCCCACGGACGAGGAGTTACTGACGGCGGTGCGGGCGTTGCACACGCGCGCGTAGTGGAGCCTACCGTCGCCCGTCATCAAGGGGCTTGACCGGTGGTGAGGAGCGCTTCGACTTCCGCACTGAGGGCCGGCAGATTAGGGCGGGTGAAGCTCATGATGGGGGCGGGGACGCGGTGGCGCTTGATGTCAGGCGGGATGTGCTTGTGGTGCGGGTGGGTGCTTTGCAGCGAGGGGTCGTTGGGATGCGGCTGCCAGTCGTACTACATGAGTTTCTCAGCCTGGCGCCGGAATTCGTACCCGTACTCCTCAATCACGACGGAACCTGCATCGGTCAGAGCGTGAATGTCCAGAATAATGTCTTGCCGCGTCATCTCCTCACCTCCTCCCTACGTGATAGCGAACTTGCGCCAGATGTCACGCCGCCGCCTCGCCACTCCTTTCGGGAAGCGGCTGCCTCAAGGGCAAGCCGCCCAACCTTCGCTGCTCAAGTAGACAAATTGAGAGTGCCGATGTACACTCCACGGCGGAGGAACACGACGACTCACACCAAGCGAAGGAGGCACTCTCATGAAACGCTTCGGTTCCGTCCTCGCGCTGCTAGCGGCCCTGCTGCTCCTCGGCGCGAGTGTCGCCCTGGCCCAGGGCGGCACGGTCACGCTCCACCTGTACCACTTCTCCGACTACCACAGCCACGCCGTTCCCTTCTATAGTGAAGGCAAGCCCGACCAGGCCGGCATCGCCCGCACCGTCGGCTTCCTGCGCGGCAAGGTCCTCACCGACCCCAACGCCATCGTGTTCAGCGGCGGCGACACGATGAACACCGGCAGCCCCTCGTGGTCCGACAAGTATACCTGCAGCGAGTGGGACTGGTTCAACGGCATCGTCGAGGCGATGGCCGTCGGCAACCACGAGTTCGACTACGGCCCGGCCGCCTTCGAGCAGTGCCGCGCGAAGGCCGACTACCCCCTCATCAGCGCCAACCTCGTCATCTCCGACACAGCCCAGCCCTACCTGACGGCCAACGGCAAGCCCTACGTCATCGTCGAGCGCGGTGGCGTCCGCCTCGGCGTCTTCGCCGTCGCCGACCCCAGTTACCGGAGCCTGGTCCGGGCGACGAACCTACCCAAGGGCACGCGCTGGGCCGACGCGACGGAGACGGCGAAGGAGATGGTGCGGCGGCTGCGCGAGGACGAGAAGGTCAACGCCGTCATCTCCATCGGCCACCAGGAGTTCGACAACGACGTGGCCCTGGCCAAGGCCGTGCCCGGCATCGACGTCATCCTGGGCACGCACAGCCACCTCAAGAAGGAGCTGCAGCGCATCCCCGGCACGGCCACGTGGTACATCGAGCCGTACCAGTACCTCACCTACCTGAGCAACGTCAATCTCCAGTTCAACCAAGGCCGCCTGGTCAACGTGTCTGGCGGACTGGTGAAGATGGACGAGACGATTCCCGAAGCGCCGGACGTGAAGGAGGGCGTCGCGGCGCGCATCGCCACGATGAAGGCCGACCCGCTCTACGCGCCCAAGTTCCAGAAGATCGGCTCGGCGGCGGTCGAGCTGTCCAACGATAACCTGTACAACGGCGAATCGGTCATCGGCAACTTCGTTATGGACCTCGTCCGCCAGAAAGCCGCCGCCAACCTTGCCCTGTCCACCGCCAGCAGCTTCCGCGCCTCCATCCCGCCCGGCGACATGCTGATGGAGGACTACCTGGCCGCGCTGCCGTTCAAGAACTTCATCATGATTACCGAACTGACGGGGGCGCAGGTGCGCGACCTGCTCAACCTCAGCGTCAGCAAGCGCACCACCGACAACTTCTCGCAGCAGTCCGGCGCGCGCTTCACCATCCGCAACGGCCAGGCCCAGGACATCCAGATCCTCAAGGACCCGGCAGACCCGGCGCAGGGCTACGAGGCGCTGGACGACACGAAGACGTACAAGGTGGCGACGACGGACTACCAGGCCAACGTCCAGGCCGACTACCGGGCTATCTTCAACGGTGCGGCGAGCAAGACCAACACCGGCATCGTCATCAACGATCTGGTCATCGACTACATCAAGGCCAACAGCCCCGTCTCGGCTCAACTTGACGGCCGCATCAAGTAGCCATTAGACAAAGGACGAAGGACGGAAGGGCAAAGGCCCCTCCGTCCTTTTCATAAAGCGACCTGGCTGTCTCCTGCCCCCTCAGCACGGCAATGCTATGGCATTTCGAATATCAGCACGGGCCGCCCGCTTGGAACAGAGGTCGGAATAAGTCTCCGTAAGTGTTCAGAGGTGGCGCGAGGATCGAGCAGCCCGTAGCGCACGAAAGCGAGGAGTTGACGGAACTGGTCAGGCGTGAGATCAATGGGTGTCGCGAGCAGCGGGTCGACACGCGCCAGAACCGGGTCGAGGGGACCGGTGGGGCCGGTTAGATCGTAAGCCAGCCTTTGCTTATCCGGCGTATAGTCGAGCGCCGAGGCGAACACGTTGAGGTGATGGCGCACCGCATCGTCAAGGCTGGTGAACGCGCCATTGTGCATGAAGGTCGCTTGCACGGCGACGTTGCGCAGAGGCGAGGTACGAAACTTGTAGCGATCATTCGGATCCCCGGTGATCTGTTCTCGCCCAAAGTCTTCATTCATCCCTGGGCCATCAAAGCTGTTGTTGGTCACTCGCGGGGCAATCTGAGGGACACCCATCACGTGGTCCCGAAAATCGCTAAACATCTCGTTCGATGGCCCTGAGACCGCGTGACACAGCGAACAGCGCGCCGCACCGAAGAACAGGAGCGCCCCGCGCTTCTCGTCCTCGGTCAACGCATGTCGCTCGCCGCGCGCAAACTGGTCAATGGGCGCATTGGCGAAAGTCAGGCTAAACTCGAATTCGGCAATTGCCTTGCCGAAGTGGTCAAAGGTGATGGGAGACCCAGCCTTCACATCGCGGAAGCTCTGACCGAATAGCTTGCGGTAGGTCGGGATGGCGTTAAGCCGATTCAGCACCTCGCCACGGATAGCGGTATTATCACCAGGAAAACTGAAGCCGGCGACCTCGGTCCGCTCTGTCGGAGGAATGAACGCTTGAGCGACAAGGAGGTGCGGTTGGTAGGAAAGCGACAAGCCTTCCGGAGCCGGGAAGAGAAAACCCTGCCTGTTGTCAAACGGATCATCTGCGAGAGAAGCAAAACGCGAATTCCACATCAGCTTGGGATAAAAGGCGGTGTTGACGGCCATGGGCGTACGCCGCATGTTGCGGGGTCCGCTACGGTGAGGGCCAACGATGCCGTTGTTGTCTATGCCAATGGCAATCGACTGGGTATCGCCGAAACCGTTCGTCGGCGAGTGGCAGCCGGCACACGTGTTATCGTTGTTGAGGCCTGTCACGGTGTCGAACCAGAGTAAGCGGCCAAGATCAGCGAGTTGGGGGTCTATCCGACGGCCAAGCCGTTGCGCGAGTGTCGCCTCGACGTTGCCCGTAAAGCCTTGCTCGCGAAGGACCGCCTCTAGCTCCTGGTCCAATGGGATTACACTTATGGACGCTCGCTCGTTAGCCGAGCTTATGGTGGTCCACAGCAGGCTGGTCAAGGCGGCCACCACAACGAGCAGCATGCCTTTAAGGACGGCGTTCATAAATCGTCCTCCTGCGACCCTTAAGGGCAGCGCTGACACGCTGCCCTTCTTTGATAAGCCGGACGACTTCGATGAGCCTGACGACGACAGGGGTTAGAAAGGCGTGTAGTGCGCTAGAACGGATCGCAGATGAGTGGATCGCCGCGCTCGTTCACAAACTCGATAAACACATCGTCTGGACCGAAGTCCGCCGGGGGATAGAAATCGATGAGGCGCAAGACAAAGCCGACCTGGTCACGGTTGGCGCGGCCGGCGCCGACGAGGTTGAAGTGATCAGTCATGGTCGCGTAGGGCGGTTGGCCAGGGGCGACATCGATCAGCGTGTGATTGTGGTAGTTGAAGTGATAGGTCACACCGGCAGCGTCGATGGCCGTGCCGTGGATGGTGTTGTCGAAGTTGACCCGTGCGGGGCCAGGGGGGTAGCCGCCCCCGGGCGACAAGTCAACGTTGGTCACGACAATCGTCTCCCCCTGGAAGGACAGGGGGTAAGCGAGGCCGGGACACGTGCCACCCGACCAGGTGAACGTGAAAGGCTGGCGGACGACAGACGTGGCAGCGGAGGCGGATGGAAGTCCCACGGAGGCTTGCAGCAGCGCTACGACGGCGGCGAGAACTACCAGGACAGCGATCGATCTCCTGTTCACCAGATCCTCCTTTGTGTCAGGGGAAGTTCAGATACCGGCAGGTCGATGGTCGAGATTAGCCGTAGCCAGGATCGGCCTCCCTCAAGTCGTTGACACAAGTGTACAGCCGCATCGCTGGCGTCTCGGACACTCCAAGGACACAAAAGGGACACAGTTCACCCCAGGCAGCCTGTTGCCTGTGTGTCTATTTGTGGTATAATGGTTAGGGATGAAGCGTGGCTTGGCAAGGCGCTGGCCGGCTGTCGCCGCACCTTAGAGGGAGGGGTACGTCCATGCAGACCGATCTCACCTTCCGTACCTGGTTGAGGCAGAAGCGCAAGGAGAAGGGACTCACTCAGGAGACGCTCGCCGGGTTGGCGGGCTGCTCAACCACCTATGTGAAAAAGATCGAGGCCGGCCAGCGGCAACCAACCCGTCACGTCGTCGAGGCGTTGCTGGACGCGCTCGAGGTGCCGAGGGGAACGCAGCCAACCTACATCGGCCTGGCCTTGGCGACGACCTCCACGGTGAAACCCCCTCCGACCTTCGGCTTGCCCCGCGCGCTGACGTCGTTCATTGGCCGTGAGAAAGAGCAGGCCAGTATCATAGCCCTCCTCCAACGCAAGACGGCGAGCCTCGTCACGCTCACCGGGGCGGGAGGCGTCGGCAAGACCCGCCTCGCGTTACAGGTGGCGGGTCAACAGACCGACTGCCGCGATGGCATCTATTGCGTGGACCTGGCCCCGATTGCCGATCCGTTGCTGGCGCCTCAGGCCCTGATTAGTGCGTTGGACGTGCGCGATGGCGCGGGACGGACGCCGCTCGATGCGGCGACCGACCACCTGGCGGGGAGGAATGTGTTGTTGGTGCTGGACAATTGCGAACATCTGATCGAGGCGTGCTCGCAGTTGGCCCATCATCTGCTGATCCACTGCCCGCAGGTGAGGATTTTGGCGACCAGCCGCGAAGCGTTGGGGATTGCGGGCGAAGTGATCTACCCGGTCCCAACCCTGACGCTGCCCGATCCGAGCCATTTACCGCCCCTGGATGCCCTGTCGCGCTATGACGGCGTGCGCCTGTTCACGGAGCGGGCGGCGGCGGTGCGGCCAGAATTCAGCCTGACGAAGTCGAATGCATCCGCCATCGCGCAGATTTGCTGTCGGCTCGACGGGATTCCGCTAGCGATTGAGCTGGCCGCGGCGCGCATGGGGGCCTTTTCGCCCGAGCAAATTGCGGCGCGGCTGGATGACCGCTTCCGCTTGCTCACGGGTGGCAGCCGCGTGGCGGCGCCACGCCAACACACGTTGCGCGCGGCGATTGAATGGAGTTATGGCCTGCTGTCGGAGGCAGAACGGACGTTATTCCGACGCCTGGCGGTGTTTGCGGGAGGCTGGACACTCGACGCGGCCGAGCATATCTGTGCCGGCGAGGGACTGGACCCGTCCGATATTCTGGTGTTGCTCGCGCAGTTGGTCAATAAGTCTGTAGTGACGACAGAGGCCCGCGAACGGGAAATGCGGTATCGGATGCTGGAAACGCTCCGGGAATACGCACGCGAGAAGCTGCTTGGCAGCGAGGAGGCCGAGGCGGCGCATGCGGCCCACGCGCGCTACTTCCTGGCGCGGGCGGAGGAGGCGAAGCCGACCCTCCCTCTATGGCTAGAGTGGGACTGGGTGCGGCGGGTGGGGGTCGAGGCTGACAACTTCCGGGCGGCGCTGACGTGGACGGCGGAGCATGGGGAAACAGAACTCTTCGCCCGGCTCGCGGCCGCGCTCTGGGAGTACTGGTTGTACGCACGACAGCCCTCTGAGGGCGAGGCGTGGACCCGGCGGGCGCTGGACCTCTGCCGCGCTGCCGAGCTACTGGAGGTCCGCGCCGAACTCCTCCAGGCGAGCGCGTCGTTTGCCTTCCGGCAGGGTGATTACAGAGCGAGCCGGATGCACGCCGAGGCCTACCTGCGGGCGGGGTACGAGTTGAGCGATGACCGGATCGTCGCCAAGGCCTACATGGCCCTGGTCCGCCCTGCCCACCGTGAGGCTGATGAGGAGGCGGGACTCGCGTGGTCGGAGAAGGCCCTCGCCTTATTCGTCACACTAGGCGACAGGCTCGGCGCGAACTGGAGCCGCGTGTCCGCCGGCCAGCTCGCCGGCTACCTGGGGCAGTACGAGAAAGCGGAGGCGTATTGGAACGACGTGTTGGCTGAGGCGCGAGCCGCCGGGTCGCCGTGGGGAAACTTCGCAGCCATTGAGGGGCAGGCGGCCCTGGCTCGTCTCCAGGGCGACTACGGCCGCGCCGAAGCGAAGTACCGGGAGGCACTCGCCCTGTACCTCTCAGCCCAGTACCGCTCCTTCGCCAACAAGGTCCTAAGCAACCTGGGCCACGTCGTCTTCCGCCAGGGCCGCCACGTCGAAGCCGCCGCCTTATTCAGAGAGAGTCTCCAGTACTATCGGATAGGCGCCCTCAGCACCAGCTTGGCCGCTGCCCTGACCGGGGTGGCCGGCGTGCGGGCGAGAGGGAATCACGCGCTGGCCGCGGCCACACTCATCGGGGGAGCGGATCGAGTGCTCGCAGACAGCATGGGGCACCTTGAGTTGGATGACCGCCTCGACTATGACGCTATCCTGGCCGACATCCGGGGCCGCCTGTCGGACGCGGAGTTCACGGCGGCCTGGGCCGAGGGCCAGGCGATGACGCCGGAGCAGCTGGTGGCGTACGCGCTGGCGGCCGATCAGAGCGATGGATAATGAAACGGTGGGCGGTTGAGGCAGACTATAGGAGGAGAATACGTTTCACAAGGAGATAGGGATGCCTACCACAACTACGCCTGGTATTCCAACCGCCACCGTCATTGACCACTTTGGCTATGTGGTCCCCAATATCGAGCCGGCGATCCAGTTCTTTACCGAGGTGTTGGGCTTTGAGTTGTTGTCGCTCGACGGGCCGTTTACCGACGATGGGGACGGTGTCGCCCGCTGGTGGGGGGTCCATCCGAGGGCAGCGGGGTGGTTTGCGTATCTGCGCTACGGCTCGGCGGTGGTGGAACTGACCCAGTGGGCGACGCCCGACCAGAACACCCATGTGCCGTCCAACAGCGACCTGGGGGGACGGCATTTTGCCATCGCGGTGACCGACATCGACGCTGCGACCGAGTATTTGCAGGTCCAGCCCGGTGTGACGGTCTTGGACAAGAGCGAGTGGGGCTTTGTCTACTTCACGACGCCCTGGGGCATGACCTTGCAGATTGTGCCCGCGAAGGCGTCTCGCTAGTCAACTTCTCCTCCCACCGGTTCGACGCCGATGCCCGCCTCGATGTGGTCGAGGGTGTAGAGCGCGCCCGTCTGATGGTAGCCGCCCCGGAATGGGTCGTGGGCCAGCAGCATGGGCGTGTCCAGGTCGATGTAGCGGAAGCCGCCCAGCCCGGCCGCCACGTGCGCCGAGCAGGTCATCGCCAGCCGCGTCTCGATCATGCCGCCAATCATCAGCCCCAGGTGCGCCGCCCGCGCGATGGCGGCGATGTCCAGCGCCTCCACCACCCCTGACTTCATCAGCTTGATATTGATGACGTGCGCCGCCGCGTCCTCGGCGATGCGCAGCGCGTCCGCCGCCGTGCGCACCGTCTCGTCGGCTGCGACGGGGACTGAGCTGCGCTGCGTCACCAGCCGCATCCCCGCCCAGTCGTCCTCGGCCACAGGCTGCTCGAACAGGATGGGTTCGATGCCCGCGCGGTGCAGGCGGTCGAGGACGCGCAGCGCCTCGCTGGCCGTGAAGCCGGCGTTGGCGTCGAGGATCAGGTCGCAGTCGGGGAAGCCGTCGCGGATGGCCTGGATGCGGGCGATGTCCTCGTCGATGTGCTTGCCCACCTTCGTCTTGACGACACGGATACCTCGCGCCCGGACGTCCAGCGCCAGGCGGCGGGCGTCGTCCGGCGGGACGATGGGCACCGTCAGGTCGGTCTCGACGACGCTGGTCATGCCGCCCAGGAACTGGTACAATGGCACGCGCCACGAGCGGGTCAGGGCGTCGAGGATGGCCATCTCCAGCCCGGCGCGGGCCGCCGTCTGGACGTGGAAGACACCGCGCACCGTCCGCGCGACGTGGCGGAAGCGGGCGGCGTCCTGGCCAACGACCAGCGGGCGGCACGAGGTAAGGGTGGCGAGGATGGTGGCCTGGTTCTCGCCGTTGATGGCTTCGAAGGGGGCGGCCTCGCCATAACCGACGACGCCGTTCGCCAGGGTGACGCGCACCAGGACGTTTTGGACGGTGTCCATACGCCCGGTGGCGATGACGAACGGCTCGATCAGGGGAACGTTGAGTGGCGCAAAATCAAGGGCGGCGATCAGCGTCGGCGCCGTCATACGGCAAGCTCGCGGCGCACGTTTTGCTCTATGAACGCCACGATGTCTTGCGTCGAGGTGCCGGGGCCGAAGACGCCGACGATGCCTTGCTCCTTGAGGGCGGGGATGTCCTCATCGGGGATGATGCCGCCCGCGACGACGAGCACGTCGTCCATGTGGTTCTGGCGCAGCAGTTCCATGATGCGCGGGAACAGGGCGTTGTGCGCGCCCGACAGGATGGACAGGCCGATGACGTCGACGTCCTCCTGGAGCGCGGCCTCGACAATCATTTCCGGCGTCTGGCGGATGCCTGTATAGATGACTTCCATGCCGGCGTCGCGCAGCGCGCGGGCGACGACCTTCGCCCCGCGGTCGTGACCGTCCAGCCCCGGCTTGGCGACGAGCACGCGAATCTTGCGGTCCATACCCTTCCCTCCATGCTTGGCATACGAGCGCTCAAGCGATTATACCGCCGATGGCGTGGGACGCCAAACACGAATCGCTTCACCGTAGGGAGAGGTTTGGCTACCTTGCACAACGCCTGCCGCTGAAGCGGGCAGGCTATGAATGGAAGCCCCCTGTGGGGGCTGATCTTCAGCCCCTTGGGCTTCCATCTCCTAGCCAGGGGACTTTAGCCCCTGGCGACCGCAGCTGTAGCGGGCAGGGGAGAGAGGGAACATGAAGCAACCCGAATCGGGCGCTTGGCGACAGGCTCTCCGACACGCTGGGGCGTTCAGGCCGCAGTCCGCACCAGCCAACTCTGTGCGCCGTGAGAACTGGGGCCTGAACGCCCCAGCCTGGGCGAAGACATGGTCTGTTGTCGTGATCATGACCCTGTTGCTACTCGTCGTCGGCTGCCAGAAGGCGACGCAGACGCCGGCGCGCCCCCTGCCGACGCCCCTGCCGACCAGCGACAAGCCCGCCGTCCAGTCGCCCGCCTGGGCGCGCGACGCCGTCATGTACCAGATTTTCGTGCGCAGCTTCGCCGACTCGAACGGCGACGGCATCGGCGACCTCAACGGCATCACGCAGCGCCTCGACTACCTGCAAGAGTTGGGCGTCAATATGGTCTGGCTGACGCCCATCTTCGCCTCGGCCTCGTACCACGGCTACGACACGACGGACTACACAGTCATCGACCCGGCCTACGGCACGCGCGACGACCTGGTCCGCCTCGTCCAGGCGGCGCACCAGCGTCACATCCGCGTCCTGCTCGACTTCGTGGCCGGGCACACCTCCAACCAGCACCCGTTCTTCAAGGACGCCTTTGGCAACCCGCAGTCCAAGTACAGCGAGTTCTACCGCTGGACCAACGAGCAGCATACGGCCTACGAGGGCTTCGCCGGTCTCAAGGAGATGCCCTCCCTCAACCACAAGAGCGAGGCCGTCCAGCAGTACCTGGTCGACGTCGCCAAGACCTGGCTTGACCTGGACGGCGACGGCGACTTCAAGAACGGCATCGACGGCTACCGCCTGGACTATGCCCTGGGCGTGTCCCACGAGTTCTGGCAGCGCTTCCGCCGGGAACTCAAGGCCGTCAACCCCGACGCCCTGCTGCTGGGCGAGGTGTGGCAGGACAGCGTGCGCCAGATTCAGCCCTACTTCGACAACGAGCTGGACGCCGCCTTCGACTTCCCGCTCTACAAGACGCTCCAGGGCAGCAACGACAAGGTGGGCGACGGCGTCCTGCCGGGCCAGGTGGGGCCGACGCTGCTGACCACCGACCTCTACGCCCCGACGCTGTTCTACCCGCCGGGGGCCATCTCCGTCGGCTTCATCAACAACCACGATACGAACCGCGTCATGAGCGACGTCGGTGGCGACACGCAGCGCGCCAGGACGGCGGCCACGTTCCTGATGACCATCCCCGACGTGCCCATCGTCTACTACGGCGAGGAGATCGGGATGCGCGGCGTCAAGGGCGGCGAGGGCGTGTGGGACGCGCCGCGCCGCGAGCCGATGGACTGGTACGCCAGCGAGCAAGGCCCCGGCATGACGACGTGGTGGCGGCCGCCCGACCGCAACAACAAGCCCGGCGACGGCGTGTCGGTCGAAGAGGAGAAGGGCAAGCCCGACTCGCTGCTCGAACACTACCGGGCGCTCATCAAGCTGCGCCTGGGCAGCGCAGCGCTCAAGCGCGGCTCGGTCGAGCCGGTCAAGCTCAGCGGCGGCGACAAGGCCTATGCCTTCGTGCGCCGCCTGGACAACGACGCCGTCCTGGCGGTGTTCAACTTCGGCAATGCCCCCGCCACGCTGGACCTTGACCTGACTGACACGGGCCTGGTCCTGCCAGCTTACCAGGTCAGCGATGCCCTGACGGGCAAGGCGCTGGGCGACCTCAAGGGCACGGCGTACAAGGTGGACCTGCCCGCCGGCGGCTCCGCGCTGTTCATCCTGAAACCTCGGTGATTATCCCCAGACCTGACAGGTTTGGTAAACCTGTCAGGTCTCTCCCGGAGGTCAGTCACCGCCGAGAGCGCAGAGGGCACAGAGGGAATCATGAATGTCACGTTCTCCGCGTCCTCCGCGCCCTCTGCGGTGAATGGGGGTTGCTACCTGGGAACAATCGTCAACGGTCAATTGTCAATTGTCCATTGAACTTGACAGGCTCCCGGTAACGGGCATAATGGCCCTAAATGCTGAAACGAGGTCCATTCATGCGCGAGAACACAATTCGGACTATCTGGCAATCAGGCGGAGCCGTCATCAATGGCTGGCTGCACATCGCCAGCGGGTTCGCCGCCGAACTCATGGCCCATCAGGGCTGGGACGGCCTGACCATCGACATGCAGCACGGCCCAGTCGACTACCAGGCCGCGCTGGGGATGCTCCAGGCCATCGCCACCACCTCGGTCATCCCCACCGCCCGCGTCCCCTGGAACGAGCCGGGCATCATCGGCAAGATGCTCGACGCCGGCTGCTACGGCATCATCTGCCCCATGGTGAACACACGGGAGGACTGCGAGCGGTTCGTCGGGGCGTGCCGCTACCCGCCGCTGGGTTACCGCAGCTCCGGCCCGACGCGCGCCCGCCTGTACGCGGGCCAGGACTACACCCAGCACGCCAACACGACGGTCATCACTATGGCCATGATCGAGACCAAGCAGGCCGTCGAGAACCTGGATGCCATCCTCACCACGCCGGGCCTGGACAGCATCTACATCGGCCCGGCCGACCTGAGCCAGAGCTACGGCTACCCGCCCGCCGCCGACATCAGCGACCCCTTCCTGCTCGACGTCCAGAGCCACATCATCGCGTCTGCCAGGCAGCACGGCATTGTCGCGGGCATCCACGTCGCTTCGACGGACTACGCGTTCAAGATGATCGACGCGGGCTGCCAGTTTATCACTCTCCTGGCCGACTCGCGTCTGCTGGCGTCCGCCGCCAGCGCCGCCGTCGCCACCATGAAGGGGCGAAAGGTCGAGCAGAAAGTGCAGGGACCGTACTGACGACGGCCGACCGCCGACCGCCGACCGCCACGGAGGTTAGGTCTTGGCCATCGGCGGTCTGTGGTCGGCGGTCATGGGGAGCTTGACGAGCTATGGCTAGTGGGTACGACACCATCGTCATCGGCGTCGGCGGGATGGGCAGCGCGACGTGTTACGCCCTGGCTCAGCGGGGCCGCCGCGTCCTCGGCCTGGAACGCTTTGACATCCCGCACACGCGCGGCTCGTCCCACGGCTACACGCGCATCATCCGCCTGCCGTACTACGAGCACCCGTCGTACGTCCCGCTGCTCAAGCGCGCCTACGAGTTGTACGCCGAGCTAGAGCAGGCGACGGGCCGCCGGGTGCTCTACATCACCGGCTCCATCGACGCCGGCCCTGCAGACGGCTGGGTCTTCAAGGGCGCGCTCCACTCGGCCCGCCTCCACGACCTGCCCCACGAGGTCCTCACCAGCGCCGAGCTAACGCGCCGCTACCCAGGGTACCACCTGCCCGCCGCCACCTTCGCCCTGTTCCAGCCCCAGGGCGGCTTCCTGCGCCCCGAACGCTGCATCACAGCTTATGTCGAGGCGGCCTTCGCGCTGGGAGCCGAAGTCCACGCCCGCGAGGTCGTGCTGGACTACGGCCCGACGGCGAGCGGGGGCGTGCGCGTCGTGACCGACCGCGCGGTCTACGAGGCCGACAGCCTGGTCATCACGGCAGGGGCCTGGGCGTCGCGCCTGCTGCCCTTCCTCCAGGGGTTGGCCGTGCCGGAGCGCCAGGTCCTCGCCTGGCTCCAACCCCAACGCCCCGACCTGTTCCAGCCCGACCGCTTCCCCGTGTTCAACCTGGAAGTCGAGGAGGGCCGCTACTACGGCTTCCCCGTCTTCGACGTGCCCGGCTTCAAGTTTGGCAAGTACCACCACCTGGGTCAGACGGGCGACCCCGACAGCCTGCTCAGCGAGCCGACCGCCGAGGACGAGGCGCTGCTGCGCGCCTTCGCCGCCCGCTACTTCCCCGACGGGACCGGCCCGACCATGAAGCTCGCGGCGTGTATGTTCACCAACACGCCCGACGAGCACTTTATCATCGACGTCCATCCCGACACCCCCCAGGTCGTCTACGCCTCACCGTGCTCCGGCCACGGCTTCAAGTTCGTGTCCGTCATCGGCGAGATACTGGCCGACCTGGCGACGACCGGCGCGACGCGCCACGACATCGAGCTGCTGCGTTTCGCCCGCCTCTGACGCGCTCTCCCTTGCCCCGGTTTGTCAAGGAGCCTATAATCGTGACGGTTGTACCCCAGCAGCCCTAGAAAGTGACAAGGGTTATGGATGACAAGCGCCGGGCCGAGTTGGAGGCCCGCCGCGCCTCGGTACATATGCCCCCCACGACATTCTACGAGCGCATCGTGCCGATCGTCCTCATCGGCCTCGGTCTACTGACACTCCTGCTCATCATTCTCGCGGCGACGGTTCTTCTGGGCATTTTCCCCTGGCGCTAGTAGGTTAGTTGACATCGCCATAGTCGGATGAGGGACAGCCGACGCCCCTGGTGGCTGCGGACGCCCGTCGGAGCGCGTGAGCTTGTCCCGTAGGATGAGTTAGTTCTGAAAGGCATCGTTATGAACCTCAATCTCGTGCTTCCCTTCCTCTCCACCATCGTGATGGCGGTCTTTGTGGTCGGCGTCCTGCACCGCTACATCGTTCGTCGCTC
>CAZLBQ010000015.1:0-26645 GCA_964557745.1 uncultured Anaerolineales bacterium | reverse complement strand
ATCCCGGCACGCCCTTCTTCTTCGAGGTCATCGAGAACGGGTGGTTCAAGCCGGGCACGAAGTGGGAAGAGGTCGACATGGACAAGGGCACCGTCCTCCAGTACGACAACCTCTCGGCCGAGGACCTCATGTACTGGCAGAAGCGCGCCTTCCGCGAGTGGGCCTTCCGCCCTGGCCCGGTGATGACCTACCTCAAGATGCTCGTCGGCGACACCCACACCTTTAAGCGGGCGGTGCGCGTCGGCATGGAGCACCTAAGATGGGCGCTGCCCTGGTCCGCCGGCGAGGCCACGTAGCCGTTGTGGGACGAGGGGGTGCATGGCTGAGGTTCACGGAGCGCCGCAGCGGAGGGTCATGGTCCGTGGCGCATCGCCTGTTGTTTCTGCGCGCGGCTGTCCTGGGCCTCGTCGCGATGGGCATGATGGTCTGGCTTCCTGAAGGGCATCATGCCCTCGACGCGCCCGTGGCTACCCAGGCTCCAGCGGGGGGATCCCGCGGCGCGTCGGCGAGGGCCGGCCGAGAGTCGGCGGCGCAAGGCGGAGGCCAGGCCCTTCTGCTACCCCTCATCCAGAAGAACGCCCGCCTCAAGCTCTTTGGCCCCGAGTGGCCCCAGGTCCAGGCCAATCCCCAGCACACGGGCTTCACGCCTGAGCGTCTGGGCAACACCTTCCGGGTCGCCTGGACCCATCCCTTCCAGCCCGAACGCGTCCACCCTCAGACCCAGGCGATTGTCTACCAGGATACCGTCTTCGTGGGCACGGAGATGGGACGGCTCTACGCATTGCAGGCCCGCAGCGGCGCGCTGCTCTGGGTGTTTGAGGCCGGCGGCCCCATCCTCAACAGCGTCGCCGCCGACGCCGACAAGGTCGTGTTCGGGAGCCTGGATGGCGCCGTCTACGCCGTGGCCGTCGCCACGGGGCGTCAGGTCTGGAAGGCCCAGCTCTCGACGCGCCTCGGTTTCTCCACCGCCCCGGTCATTGCCGACGACCGCGTGCTGCTGGGGGGGCAAAACGGCGTCTTCTACGCCCTGGATCTGCCGACCGGGGCAGTCCTGTGGCAGTACCAGGTCGGCGCTCCCATCTTGCAGACAGCCGCCTGGAACAATGGGCAAGTCTACTTCGGCGCCATGGACATGCGTGTCTACGCCCTCCGCGCGTCGGATGGCAGCCTCGTCTGGCGCAGCCCGCGCCTGAACGGCATGGCCTTCAAGGACTACTGGCCCGTCGTTTATCAGGGCAAGGTCATCGTGCGTCCCATGGGGTTTGGCGGGATTGAACTCGGTTTCCCCTTCCTGTGGTTCAGTACCGACGCGCACTGGCAGTGGCTGATGCAGTACGGCCCGACCATTGCCGCGGGCCATCTTCCTGATGTCCCCGATGCGATGGCTGCCCAGGACGCAGGCATGGCCGACGTGGCCACCCACCCGGACAAGTACACCCAGAACCTCATCATTCTCGACGAGACCAGCGGCCAGATCGCCTTTCAAGTTCCCCATTGGACGGTCCAAACGATGAACGGGGCGCCGGCGCCTCCCTGTGTCGACCGCGATGGTCTCCTCATCACCCCGGTCATGTTCATACGCAGCGGCTGGGGCCGCCTCGACCTGGCTACTCAACGGGTCATCGACCTTCTCTACGAGCATGTCGACCGCCGTGGCGGTCCCCTCGCGCCCCAGGGAGAGCCGCCCGGCATGGGCAATCGAGATGAGAACCTCAATGTCACCTGCGCCGCGAACCAGGTCTTGGCCATGCATACCGAGGAGGGCAATGCCAACTATACAGGCGCTTTTGACCTGGAGAGCCGAACCTGGCTGCCCATCCGCCCCGGTCATACCAATCGGCAAATGAGCACCAATTCTCAGGGTGGTGGCGGTAATCCGGCTTCGGTCAGCGGCGCTATGATTTTTCACATTAGCTGGCATGAACTTATCGCTCGCACATCGGATTAACCATGAGCTATTGGATACGTGTCATGAAAGTCATCACCGTGCTGTTTCTCGTTGGGCTGGCTGGCTCGAGCGCCCCGCCGTCCCCTGCCCAATCTGATTGGCAACAATCGTCTAGAGGTTTGAGTGTGTTCCGCAACGATGACAGGCACACGGCCGGGCTGGCCTTCGTTGTTGAAGCCCGCAACTGGCCGACCCTCAGCCTACAGGGGGGTGTGAGAGAGGCGTATGGCAGCCTCAGTGGTCCGACAGGGATAGCTCTCGGCAGTGTCAAGATCGCCGACGTCGGCGCGGCCACTCTGGCGAGCGAGACGGTGGATTGGGCGCATAATGAGCTTTCTTTCGAGAGCAATTCGAGTCCCCAGTTGAGGCTCTGGGTGAGTCGCCTCTCGCCCGCCATCCTGATCGAGAGTCCCGCCAATGCCCTACGCCTATTGTCAGGGAATTTGGCCGGCAGCGTGATGGAGAATGGCCGCGTCGTGCCCCGCGCGCCGGCGCCAACCTATCCTAAGTATGTCGCTTATTCCAATGGTGGCTCCGTTCAGATCCGTTCTCTCGCAACCCCACAATCGCTACCGACCCTCGATGGGAACTGGCTGCTCTTGTGGTACGGGGACAACAGCCACTTTGTCGACACCAAAGCGCCCCTGACCTACTCCGGCGCTGAGTCCGAGACCGCCAGTCTTCCTCAGCGCTACGCCTACCAGGCCGACGCCCCTCTTCTTCTCGTATTTGAAAAACGCCCGACTCGTATCCAGTACTCAAGCGAGGGCGGCATCGATGTCTCTTTCGCTGGCCCGGCCGGCGCCACCGCCCTTCTACCTCTCTTCGGACGTAATCATCTCCGAGCGGAAGACACCGAACAATGGGTTCAGAGGCTCCCAGCGTCGGTACAGCAGACAGCGCAATGGTGGGCCAGCCACCTGTGTTCCTATCCGGCCAGCGCCACCGAGACCTATCGGTATGAAGCTAGCCCAAGCGCGGCGATAGTCCAGGAAAGTATAAGTTTTGTTCACATATGTCAAGGCAGTCTATTCGCCCCTCTCCCTCCGACTTTGGCCCTCGCCAAGGACGCGCTCGATGTCGTCTTTTCCGGCGCCATTGTTGATAGCCAGCTCGCTACTGAATTTGGACCCTATCTAGGCATCGAGAATGTGTCCGACTATACCTGGCGGGTTGCCAATCTCGATCGCTACACCGGCTCTAGACAGGTCGGGTCTCCCGACAGCGCGCCCCCCGATCTTGAGCAAGAGCTTGTCACCCAGGTCGACAAAATCATCAGCGCCGGTCATCTGGCGCCGTGGCTATTCACCGACTCCGTCCCTGTTCTTGACTATCACGGTGATATCTACTGGCTTAACCCAGGCGACGTCATCTACCACCTGGCGGAAGTAGCCAGTGTCCTGCCCAGCGGCCAGAAACAGAGGCTCATCGACTACATCCGCTCAGAACGCGCGGCGTATCCGCCTGAAGATGTCGCCAATCTCCCCCTCGATGTCGGCGCGAGCCGCGGCCCCTACGCCGTGCTTGGCCCGGCCACGTTTAAGCGCTGGCAGACCTTACGACCTGATGTCTTTCTACCCCGCGTCCCTCTCTATAACTTGTTGGCCCTCTCGCGCTACTATGAACTGACCGGCGACCCCGTATCGCCCCAGGTATGGCAAAAGGCCAGGGACCTCCTGGCTCAGGCTTGCCAGGAACAAGACTGGGCCACTCTCTATTGGTTCCAGGGCTTTGCGGAACGGCCCGTCGCCGTCGTGAATGCCAATCGATACTTCGCGGGCCTAGTCGGTTATATCAAGCTGGCCAAACTGGTCGGCGATGACAGCGAAGCCGATGTAGGCCGCGGTCTCTTGGCTAGAGCTGCGGTCCTCAGACTCGCCCTGGCCAGGTACCCTCGCTACTTGTACTCCGCCAACTTGATAGAACTGCCGCCCGAACCAGACTGGCAGCCCCGCTACACGGCGGGCAAATGGTTCGGCCATATCTACAACTACGATTGGCGAGGGCCGTATGATGACGCTCGTCAAGTCAGCCAGATGAGTCAATTCGGCGTCGATCTGGCTGACCACTCGGGTTACGGTCCCTACGCGGCCAATGGCGGCTTGGCGACCACCTTCTCGCCCTCCTTAATCGCCTATCGGGATATGACGCCGGAATTGGCCCGCCTGTTGACCGATCATGCCCAGGCCGATGCCGCCATCTACCTGACCAAAGTGGAAGCCAACATCCCTGACTGGTACATGGCCTTTAGCGAAGGCGTCCTGGGCGCTGAACACAACCTCAACCACCCCATTGACTCCTTCCAACTCTTCCTCGCCAAGGCCTGGCTCGAGCCAGAGCCGCCTGAGCGTCTGGCGCGCTATGCCAGCATTCCCTGGTTGGAGACAGGCGACTTGTTCTACCTCCAGAAACTGGCTGAGACAATGAAGGCTTACCGCGGCGTGACCTGGAGCGACACGCGATGAAAGGGATAAGGCCAATGGGACCTGCTCGTCGTTGGCAAGTGTGGCTGCTGTTCATCGGGGTGGCGCTGCTCGGCGCTCTCTACGACCTACCAACGACCTATGCCGACTCGCCGTGGAGTACGCCGACCCTCCTTTATGAAACAACCACCACGGTCAGTTACCCCGTCGTAGTTGCCGATAGAGAGGGCACGGTTCACGTGTTCTTCGCCTCCAGTGAGGCGAGAGACTCTGATCCACAGGCGGCCAGCGCTATCATCTACATGCGGTTGTACGGCGGCGTGTGGTCCGAGCCGACTGACATTCTAGTCCCCCCCGAGGGCAGCAGTCTCTCCTCGCTCGCCGCCACCGTTGACAACAGCGGCTATCTCCATATTACCTTCCAGGGTTCCTGGTCAAGCCAGATATACCATAGTCGCGCTCATGTAGCCGAGGCCACCTCCGCTCACAGCTGGAGTGTCCCCCAACCCCTGACCGAAGCCGGCGGCTTTCGGTCGGATATTCTTGCCACCTCCGACGGCGCCTTACACCTGGTCTATTCTGGTCGAGAGGGTAATATTTACTACCGTCAGTCGACGGATGGTGGAGTAACGTGGAAAGCCCGCGTCACTGTCTCTGGCGTCGCAGGCACGCTGACCGCCGCCGACTATCCTCGCCTTGCGGCCGACGAACAGGGCCGTCTGCATGTGACCTGGACCCAATTCAAACTTCCCACCGGCTGGCCCCCTGAGTACGCCATGTATAGTCGCTCGACTGACCGGGGTGAGACATGGTCGACACCGTATGAAGTGGCGGGGGAGAACTATGGTCTGATTAGTGTGGCCGCCGTCGGCGCCAATATCGTCCACCTCTTCTGGCATTCCGTTGTCGGCCTTTCCGAGCGCAAGCATCAGTGGTCCGGCACCGATGGCGAGACCTGGAACTCACCGCAAAAGATCCAGGACATCGGCGGTGGTTTCACTGGCATCTCACCCATGGTCGTCGATAGCAAGGGCATGTTGCACGTTGTCACCGCGGTCAACTCTCGGCATGGCAAGACGGAGGATGTCTACCACCTCACCTGGGATGGGACGACATGGTCGCCGCCCCAATATCTCTCTACCAATGCCGTCGGGCGTCGCTCGATTGAGTTGCCCTCATTGGCGCTGAGCGAGGGCAACCGGCTACACGTTGTGTACGAAGATGACTTCAACCGCATCTGGTACACCAGCCAGGTCGCCGATGCCCCTGCCCTTCCGGCCCAGGCTCTGCCCACGCCGACCCCGCTGCCTACGGCAACCCCCCTGGCATCCACACCCGTTCCGTCGCCGACAGCGCCCCCTCGTCCCACCCGCTCAGTGGACGAACAGGACGATGGCGCTAACCTCACGACCCCCCCTCCTGTCTTCCTCATCGGGGTCCTGCCGCCCTTCCTTCTCATCGGACTCATCCTGGCCGCGCGCTTCGTGTATTTGTCCCGCCGCTAATTTACTCTACTCCAATGACATCTGTTTGAGCCACAGTAAGGAGTCCCAGGGGTGATTCGCTATCTCCGATCCCTGTATCAGCACCGTGAACTGCTGTTGATGTGGACATGGCGCGAGATTAAGGTTCGCTACAAGCAGTCACTCCTGGGGAGCGTCTGGGCGGTCTTGCAACCATTGTCGCTCATGGTTGTCTTTAGCGTTATCTTCACCTACTTCGTCCAGGTTCCAACCGACGGTGTCCCCTATCCCCTCTTCTCCTACGCGGCGCTGCTGCCCTGGACGTTTTTTGCCACCTCGGTTGGCTTCGCAGTGCCCACGTTGGTCAACAACATGAATCTTGTCACTAAGATTTACTTTCCGCGCGAGATACTCCCCTTGGCGAGTGTGGGAGCGGCCTTCGTAGACTTCCTAGTCGCCTCCTCGCTGTTTCTCCTTTTGCTGTTCTGGTACCATGCGTCCCTCTCGTGGACACTCCTATGGCTGCCCTTGCTGCTCGTCATTCAGGTTGTCCTCGTTCTGGGCATCGTTTTGCCGGCGGCAGCCCTGAATGTCTTCTATCGCGATGTACGCTTTATTATCCCACTCGCCACCCAACTCCTCATGTATGCGACACCGATCATTTACCCCATCACTGTGGTTCCGGAACGCTTTCGCCCGTTCTACGCGTTGAACCCGATGGTGGGCATTATCGACTCCTATCGACGTGTTATCCTATACGGAGAATTACCCAGCCTTCAGTATCTTGGCTCCAGTATCGGTGTCAGCGTCCTATTAGTCGTAGCAGGCTATATGTACTTCAAGCGAGCCGA
The DNA here is from genome assembly GCA_964557745.1 of uncultured Anaerolineales bacterium. Classification (GTDB taxonomy): domain Bacteria; phylum Chloroflexota; class Anaerolineae; order Epilineales; family JAHCIE01; genus JAHCIE01. The sequence continues at coordinate 19,960 of CAZLBQ010000015.1, read as the reverse complement.
AGACACCTTCGCGGACCTCATCTAAGGGCATATTCACTCATGAAACTCAGCCAGACCCTCACATCGTTTCGATTACACCGTGACGCGCATAACCCCTTGTGGTATTCCTACGAGGTGGCCTTAAACTGGTTAGTCGTTAATCGGCTGCCTGGCGCTGGTATCCCCGTTGCCTATGCAAACCGCACTTCCTATCCCGAAGTCACCGGCTACACCATTCCAACCCTGCTAGAAGCAGGCGAGACAGCGTTAGCCCATGATTTGGCGCGCTGGCTCATTTCAGTCCAGCGCCCTGATGGCGGGTTTGCAGGCCCCGACGGTTCACCCTATCTCTTCGACACCGGCCAGGTATTACGAGGTTTACTGGCGGTCGCCGCCGATATTCCCGAAGCAAGGACCGCCATTCGTAAAGCCGCTGACTGGATGTTAGCGTCGGCCGACACAGATGGGATCATACGGCCAGAACCCTCCTCTCCCTGGAGTCAGCGCTTCGGAGCCAGAATCAGCGAGAACATCCACTTATATGCTTTACCCCCCTTATTAGAAGCTGGCCGTCTGCTGGCCGAGCCGCGCTATGAAGAGTGTGTCAGGCGCAGTCTGGACTACTATGCCAGTAAGCCCGACCTGCTCCACTTCACGTTCCTCACCCACTTCTACGGCTATGTTCTGGAAGCGCTGGTCGACCTGGGAAGAGACGACTTGGCGCGGATCGGCCTCCAGCCCATCATCGCAGCGCAACGCCCGGATGGAGCAATCCCCGCCGTTCCTGGCGCCGCCTGGGTTTGCTCGCCAGGCGCCCTCCAGTTAGCCATCGTTGGCTACAAACTGGGCTTGACCACCTTTGCCGATGCCGCCGTTGATTACCTTCAGAGTCTACAAACTCCATCAGGCGGCTTTTTCGGCAGCTATGGCCCCAGCGCCGATTACGGCCCCAACGATGAGCCGAGCTGGGCCTGCAAATACTTCCTGGATGCCTGCCACTGGCGCTTTAGGCAAACTTTTGATCAGCAGCAATTCCGTTTTCCTGCCGAAATCGCACCGACCGACCCTCGCTTGTCGACAGTCCTTGACGCGATTGGTGATGTAGCGGGTAAGCGCGTCCTGGATGTAGGGTGTGGGAGAGGTCCATTTCTACGGGTTCTCCAACAACTCTCTCCGACCGCCGAACTATCGGGAGTAGACGTCTCGGCCGAAGTTCTCAAACATGTGCCGGTGGGCGTGGAGACGCGCCAGGCTTCGATGCTCAATCTGCCCTTTGCTGATGCCTCTTTTGACGTCGTTTTGTGTATCGAAGCCCTCGAGCACGCGATTCGAGTGGAACGCGCCGTCAGCGAGTTGTGCCGCGTGTTAAAACCCGGCGGGCGAATTGTGATCATCGATAAGAATATCCAGCGCCTCGGCCGGCTACCGATTGAGGAGTGGGAGAGGTGGTTCGATCCCGACGACGTCGCCCAATTGTTAAGCCACTTCTGCACGGCCGTGTCACATCAGCGTCTTAGGGCCAGTGATGGCACGCCGGAGGACACATTATTCGTCGCCTGGATCGGAACTCGGATGAAAGAGGCTCAGCCACAGGTCTCGTTGAGCAGAGCCGTTCCTCAGCAAGAGCTGAGAGGTTATCGCTCCGCTCGACGGTACGCTCACGCGCGTGCGCTGGTCAATCAAGGTTTTGCCCGCTATCAGCAGCAAGATCGAGTCGGCGCCCGCCAGGCTCTGTTGAGTGGTGTGCGTCACGATATGTCATGGCTCAAAAACCGAGGCGTTCTGTCCATCCTGCTAGAGTCAGTCATCGGCCCTAAAGCCAGCAACGCTCTACGAACCATAACCCATCCTCAACGAGCACGCGTGGACGAGCCGCGAGGCAAGTTATGATCGTCTTCGACAACGTATCGAAGCGCTACCAACTAGGGTCGGGCCAGGGCAGCTTGCGTGAGGTCCTCTCAGCCGTACCACGCCTACTCGGTCGGCGACGTGGCGGTTCGTCCTCACCCGACAGTTACCACTGGGCACTCCGCGAGGTCAGTTTTCACCTGAACAAAGGTGAAGCGCTTGGGATCGTCGGCCGGAACGGCGCGGGGAAGACAACCATCCTCAAGCTGATGTCGAAGATTACAAAACCCACTTCCGGCCGGGTGCTTATCGATGGCCGGGTTTCCGCCTTGATTGAGCTGGGGGCAGGTTTTCACCCGGACTTGACGGGCCGCGACAACATTTACTTGAATGGCATCATCCTGGGGCTGTCGAGGCGGGAAGTCGACCAGCAATTTGAGAGCATCGTTGAGTTCGCCGAACTGGCCTCGTTCATCGACACCCCGGTGAAGCGGTACTCGTCGGGCATGTACGCTCGCTTGGGGTTCTCCGTCGCAGCGCATACTCATCCTGATGTCTTAGTGGTCGACGAGGTACTGGCGGTTGGGGACAGCAACTTCCGACAGAAGTGCTACGACTTCATCCACTCCTTTGTGAATAGCGGGCGAACAACTGTCTTTGTCTCCCACGATCCGTTTGTGGCCGAGCAGCTCTGCCAACGTGTTGTCTGGCTGCAGCGCGGCGAAATCGCTGCCATTGGCAATCCCAGTCGCGTCGTTGAGCAATATCTTAGCTTTATGGAAGAGCATGCGGCGGAACAAGTCGAAACGCCGTCCCTCGGTCACAACAAGGTCGATGTTCTGCGCGTTCAGCTAGCCGACACGTCAGGCCAGCCTCGCCAGGTTTTTACCTCGGGTGAGGATGTCATCGTCAGTGTCGACTACGCGACGCAAGAGCGAGTGAAACATCCCCATTTCTGTGTATGGATCTCGGAGACGCCGGCGCCGGACCCACTCTTCGCCGCGAACATGATGATTGATGGCGACGCGCCGGCGTTCATCGCGGGTGAAGGGACGATCCAGTGCGTTTTCAAGAATATCCCCCTTATGCCTCGCGTGTACTATGTCTGGGTCGAGGTGTGGGGTGAGGATCGTGCCGAGCTCCTCTTCCAGTGGCAGCGCTTGGGCAGTTTCCACGTCGTTGACCCAACCTTACTCCTGAACATCGACGAGCGGAAGGGCGCCGTCCACTTCTCGAAGTCTCACGGCCCGATTCGGGTTCCTTACGAGTGGCGTATGACGAGCAATTCACGTCTTGCCGAGAAAGGCTATAGCGTCGGTGACTAAGGTTTGTATCCTCGTCTCGGAAGACCATACTCGGCACCCCATCATCCGTCGGCAATTGCCGACGTTGATGCAAGCTGGCTATAGCCTCACCGTCATCGAGCCAGAGGGCGCCAAGCCAGGCGAAACGGTCGACTATGACCTGCTTCGGGTACGGCCGGTACGACTGCGCCGCCTGGCGAAAGGCGTTTGGCTCTTCCTGCGTCGTCTTGCCCCCGCGCTCGGCGAAGCCTGGTGGACGCTGATCTATGCGCTTGGGTTGTTGTTGACGGCGCTTCGCTATGCCAGGCACGCTCTGTCTCAGAAAGCAGATGTCTATCAAGCCCACGACCTCGATACGCTAGGGGCGGCTGTCGTCGCCGGCAAACTAGCGCGACGGCCCATCATCTACGACGCTCACGAACTCGTGTCGGAGCAGGGCGATCCACACTCGTTACGCAACCGCTTCTTGCGTCACCTCGAACAGTGGTTGATACCGCATGTTGACCGCTTGCTGGTCCCTAATCTGTCGCGCGCCCACGTCTACCACCAGCGCTACCACCTCCGCGCCGAACCGACTGTTATCCTCAATTGCCCGCCTAGAAGCCCTGTCGTCAAGACAAACACCCTGCGAGAGAGACTGGGCTTATCGGCCTCGACGCGTGTCGTCCTCTACCACGGCACGCTGATGGCAGGGCGCGCGCTGGAAGAACTGGTTCTAGCAGCGCGTGGCTTTGAGGCGGACATCGTCCTGGTCATCATCGGTGAACAGAATGCCTTCTACCATGACGTACTGAAGCCGCTCTGGGCAAGAGAGCGGCTCGCGGAACGCGTCCTCTTCCTGCCCTACGTGCCGCCCGACGAGATCATGTCGTATGTCGCATCGGCTGATCTAGGTGTAGTTATCTACAAGAACATCAATCTGAACAATTACCTATGCGCGCCGACCAAGCTCTATGAGTACTTCATGGCCGGCGTCCCTGTTGTCGCCTGCGATTTTCCTGAAATGCGCTCGCTGTTGGAGGAGTACCCCGTCGGGCATCTCTTCGACCCGGATACCCCATCGTCTATCGCCGATGCTGTCAACGAGTTCCTCTCCAAGGAGCGCGACCGGGAGGATGAGCTTCGCCACACTCTGAGTTTAGCCCGCGAGCGCTTCAACTGGGAGGCAGAGAGCCGGAAACTACTAGATGTATTCACCTCTTTAGCGTCGGTCGTAGGCACGACTACGGCACAGCGGGCGGTCGTGTCCGCGCCGTAGCCCTCACCATAGCCTTGATGGCAACAGTAGGTTCACCGTGAGAATCGGCCTATTTCACAATCTGCCCTCCGGGGGCGCCAAACGGCACACATTTGAACAAGTACGAGAATTGGCGCGCCGCGGTCACTCGATTGTCGAGTTTGCCCCCTCTACGGCCGACCTATCATTTTGCTCACTTGCGCCATATGCTCAGCAGCGCCTATTTTCGTGGCCTCCGTCACGATATCTCTCGCGGCGGATTCCACTCTTAACCCCTTATATCCATGCCCTGCAAGGCATTAATACTCTTAGACGTATCGAGCAGCTGAGCGCCGCGATCGCCCGAGAGATGGACGATGGCAATTTCGACCTTGTTTTCGCCAAAGACTGTCAGATCGCCATGAACCCCTATGTCCTCCGTTATCTGAGAACGCCTTCATTTTTCCAGTGCCACCACGGGTTACGCCATCACGTCGAGCAGCTTAACACCACAAGCCAACGTTCCTCGGTAGTGCAATCCTTGCAATCCGTCTACTATGGTCCAGCGCGCATCCTCTATCAGAGAAAATTCACTTGCGATGAAACGCGCAATGCCCAGAGCGCCACTCGCGTGCTTACCAACGCCGTATTCTCGCAACGCTTATTAGCCTATCACTATCGGGTTAGGTCATTAGTCATCTATCCAGGTATCAACACCGACCTCTTTAGACACCACTCATTAGAGAAACTCAATTACATCCTATGTGTAGGCTCCCTCATCTATAGCAAAGGGTATCGTTTCCTAATCTCAGCCCTAGCTCGCATCCCCACCCATTACCGCCCACGCCTGTTCATTGCAGCTAACAGCGTAGATACCGAGGAAGAACAAACTGTGAGGAATATGGCAGCCATATCGGGCGTCGACCTTCATATTGAGAGAATCACACGAGATGAACGCCTTGTCCAAGTCTACAACCAGGCCCAAGTATTTGTCTATGCCCCCCTGCAAGAGGCGCTTGGTATGGCTCCCCTGGAAGCTATGGCCTGTGGTACGCCTGTAGTGGCCGTCAAGGAGGGCGGCATGCAGGAAACGGTCCTGGACGGAGTAACAGGCTATCTTGTGGAGCGCGACGTCGATATATTCGCCCAGACACTCATATCACTCTTAGGCAATCCCGCGCTTCAGACGCAAATGGGGCAAGATGGCATAAGCTACGTGAGGAAGCAGTGGACCTGGCAACAAGCGGTAGATAAACTGGAACGCGTCTTTACGCTAGAGAGCAGTTCATGAACGACTCTCGACCCCCTCACGTGAGCATCATACTCCTTACCTACAATGGTATGCCACTCGTGGAACAGAGTATCTACGCCGTTCTCGCTCAGGCTACTCCTTGGCCATTCGAGGTAATTATCATTGACTCAGGTTCGATAGACGGCACTTTGGATCTTGTACACAAACTACCTGTGCGTTTAGTTCAAATCTCGCCCGACACCTTTCAACACGGGCGGACACGGAACTTAGGCGCGGAGCTTGCGCAAGGCGAGTATCTAGTCTATTTGGTCCAGGATGCCATTCCTAGCACGAATTCCTGGCTTACCGCTCTCGTTGCTGCTGCTGAGGTCGATGGCGCGGCAGGCAGTTACTGTCGTCAAATACCCCATCGAGGCAGCCATCCGCTCATCCAACGCGCTATAGAACAGTGTCATCCAGCATCAGACCAACAGATAATCAAGCGACTGCCACCCACCGAGATATACCACGCTATGACGCCTCCGGAACGATTTCGGCTAGCCATGTTTACAGATACTTGTTCATGCATTCGCAGAAGTATCTGGCTAAATTATCCCTTTGCGGAACTGCCATATGCCGAGGATATCGAATGGGCGGACCGCGTTCTCAAGGCAGGTTATGCAATTGTGTATGAGGGTAATACGGCGGTCTATCACTCTCACGACCGCTCGGCATGGTATGAGTTCAAACGGGCCTATGCCGATCATCACTTCGTCCGTCGGTTATTCGACTTAACATTGATTCCCTCACCCCCAAAAGCATTGAGGGCGATTGCATGGAGCACAGTCGACTCCTGGCATTATCTCTTTCGAAGTCACAGCCATCCCTTTGTCAAGGCACGTCTATTAATTTGGGCGCCTTTTCTGACTACAGCCCAGGTAGCAGGACAATATCTAGGAGCACACGCCGATCAGCTAAACCGGCGCTTTCCGTGGTTCTATCGTCTAGACGCTCTTTTGAGGCGGGGAGTCTAATACACCAAGTAGTCTTGTCGCCTGACATACTTCGCATAAGTGTAGAAGGTAATCCAAATGCGCCTGCTCTTCATATCGAACTACTATCCACCTTTCGCACGCGGGGGTTACGAACAATGGTGCGCCGAGATCGCTCAAGAATTGTCCCAGCGGGGTTACCGCGTCACCGTACTAACTTCACGTTCAACCGATAATCGTCAAGCCGCACCCCATCACAACGTCGAGGTGCGCAGAACACTCTACCTGGAAGTTGAGGGCGGGCTTGTTCGTACTACCTATCGCCTGCTACGCGATCGTCAGCGTTGCGAGCAGGCGAACGTGATGGAGTTGCAGCAGGTGGTAGCGACGGTCCAGCCGGATGTAGCCTTGCTCTGGGGAATGTGGAATATGCCCCGGTCGGCGCCGGCCTATCTCGAACAGGCCCTGCCGCACCGGGTGGCCTACTATCTATGTGACTATTGGCCCGTTTTGCCCAACACGTATCTACAACAATGGCGCAATCCGGCCCGCCGTGGGATGACGCAGGTCCCCAAGCACATGTTCAGTAGAGTCGTAGACCATTACTTTGCCCACAAGCCGGTTATCTCACTTCAAATGCAGCACCCTATCTGTGTTAGTCAAAGAGTGCGTGATATTCTAGGGGCCGCGGAACCTCCTATCAAACGCGCCCGCATCATTTATGGCGGCACGAGCCTCGACGTTCCCACGGCAGCTCACAACAACTCGGGGCGCCCGCCTCGACACAGTCTAAAACTGGTCTATGTTGGACGGCTCACACCTGAGAAGGGCGTTCACACGGCTATTCGGGCGCTCGCTCTCCTGGCTCATCGTATCGATAGACCAATCACACTAGATCTCATCGGTAGTGGTAGCCCCGATTACGAGCGCGAACTCAAGACTCTGGTCCAACGCTCTGGCCTGGAAGGGTATGTCTCGTTTCGCGGCAGCCTGCCACGTGATGAGATGCCAACAGCCCTCACCCAGTATGACGCCCTGCTGTTTCCTTCAGAGTGGGAAGAACCCTTTGCCCGGACAGTCCTGGAAGCGATGGCAGCGCGTTTGGTTGTCATTGGCACCATCACTGGTGGTACGGGGGAGGTACTGCTCGAAGGCGAGACAGGCTTAACCTTCCCCGCGGGTGACGCGGCGGCGTTAGCCAGACAGATTCAACACCTGCACGATAACCGACCATTAAGGACGCGCCTAGCCGAGGCCGGACGGGAGCGCGTGCGAAGTAGATTTACCTTTAAGCGCATGGCAGACGAACTGGAGAGCGCTCTCCAGGAGATCGCTGAGAGTGCTAAGGCGGAAAGATGTGTTACGATGCCGCGGCAAGTCTTCAGTAAGAGGCAGCACATCATATGAGAATCCTCTTTCTGTCGGCGTGGTATCCCTTCCCCCCCAACAACGGGTCCAAGCTGCGCATCTACCATTTGCTGCGCGGCCTCAGCCAGGCCCATAAAGTAACGCTACTCACATTTACTGACCGTTCTGGAGCGAGCGTCGGCCCGGACAACGGCCTGGGCATCGATGTGCAGACAGTCCCGCAGCGGGTGTACCGGCCGACGAGCCTACGCGCCATAGCAGGCTTGCTGAACCCTACCCCGCGCGTGTTTGTCGATACCTACGCGCCTCAGATGGCTAGCCTCATCCGGGAAGAACTACGTCAGCGCCCCTATGATCTTGTCGTTGCATCGCAGTGGTCTACGGCGGCGTATGCGCCGATCTTTCGGACGGTTCCCGCGCTCTTTGAGGAGCTTGAACTGGGGATTTTTGAGGCCAAGAAAGCTCATGCCTCAAAGCTCCTCCGCTTACGGCACGAACTCACGATAGCGAAGTTGCGCTTTTACCTGCGTCGTCTCCTCGGCTACTTCCAATCTTGCAGCGTTGTCTCCCAGGTCGAGAGATCGTTAGTGCGGCAACTGGCCCCGAATTACCAACCGGTTGAAGTTATCCCCAACTGTGTTAACCTCGCCGACTATCGCGATATTCACGTCTCGCCCCAGCCGGAGACGCTCGTCTTCAGTGGCTCCCTAAGCTACTTCGCCAATCACGATGCGATGATCTGGTTCTTACGCAAGGTATACCCTCAAGTTCAGGCACAGGTCCCGAATGTGAAGCTCATCATCACGGGCAACCATGCCAACCTCCCGCTTCCGCCGGCCCATAACGTGACCCTGACCGGGTTTGTCGATGATCCACGGCCTTTGATGGCATCTGCGACTGTCAGTCTGGCTCCCATTCGCCTAGGCGGGGGGACACGGCTAAAAATCCTCGAGGCGATGGCTCTCGGTACCCCCGTCGTGGCAACGCCAAAAGGCGCTGAAGGTTTGGCGCTGCGTAACGGTGAGCATCTGTTGATGGGAGACACGCCAGAGGCTTTCGCCGCCGCGGTCATCCGGTTACTACGTGATCCGGTGCTAAGACGACAAGTCGCCCTGAATGCTCTTCACACCCTGACACAGGAGTATGACTGGTCAGTCGTCATGCCCCGCTTCCTCCAACTGGTTGACCGGGTAGCCCAAACCTGAGGCGAGATGACGCATCGTTCGGCTCTTCATCATTGGCTCCGCGACCTGGAGCAAAATCGCCAGGCTCTGCTACGGCCGCTCATGATTATTGGAGTGTTGCTTGGCAGCGCCGCCCTGGCGCCGCGGGCATCGATGAGGAACGTAGCAGTTCTCGTCGGAACCGGCGTAGCCTTGATTTTCCTGCGCTGGCCGCCGCTCGGCCTGCTCGCCCTCGTGGTCGGCAGTCCGCTGGTCCCATTCGCGATTGGGACAGGGACAGCCACGGAACTCAATATCGCGGCCCTTCTGGTCGGGTTACTCCTCGCGCTATGGTTAGTGGAAATGTTCAGGCAGGGGCAGATCCGTCTCGCGCGTTCGGGCCCGATTCGCCCTCTCCTGGCGTTCATGGGCGCCTGTTGCCTCGCGTTTGCCGCCGGCACGCAGCCCTGGCTCATCTTTGCTCAGACCGCGCCCTTCCGAACCCAGCTTGGCGGCCTGGGGCTGTTCATCCTCTCCGCCGGCGCCTTCTTGCTGGCGGCTCACCAGATCCCGAGCCTCGCGTGGTTGGAAAGGCTGGTGTGGGCCTATCTGGCCCTGGGCGGGCTGTATATCGCGAGTCGGTTGGGCTTGTTCCCGAGCGTGCCCTTTCAAGAGGGCGCGTACGGGAGCCTATTTTGGGTGTGGGTCATCGCCCTGGCGTTCAGTCAGGCGATCTTCAATCCGCGGCTCGCGTTCCTCGTCCGACTGGTCCTACTCGGTGTAGTGGTAGGGGCGCTGTATGTCGGCCTGTTTCACACCCTGGCCTGGACGTCAGGGTGGTTACCGGGGCTGGCGGCGCTGGTCGGCGTCGTGTGGGCGGGTGCGCCGCGCCTCGCGCTGCCGCTGAGCGTGTTCGGGGGCGCGGGGATGACGTGGAAGCTGCCAACGATCATAGCCGACATTATGGTAGGTGATAATCAATATAGCACACTCACTCGTCTAGAGGCCTGGCGTATTCTAGCGGAGATCATCAAAGCCAATCCCATCGTGGGGCTAGGCCCGGCGAACTACTACTGGTATACCCCGCTGTTTCCGATTCTGGGCTATGCCGTCAGTTTCAACTCGCACAACAACTATGTCGACCTGGTGGCCCAGACGGGGTTAGTGGGGCTACTCACCTTCCTCTGGTTCGTCTGGCGGGTGGCGCGTCTTGGCTGGCAGCTGCGCGACAGAGTCCCCCAGGGGTTTGCCCGCGCTTATGTGTATGGGGTACTAGGTGGTCTAGCCGGGACACTGGTGGCCGGGGCGCTGGGCGACTGGGTGATCCCCTTCGCTTATAACGTCGGCTACAGCGGGTTTCGGACCAGCGTGGTGGGCTGGCTGTTCCTCGGCGGGCTGCTTGTCGTGGAGCGTTGTGTCATCCCGACCTCGGAGTCGTGATATGGTCCTCTCCATTATCATCGTCAACTGGAACACGCGGGAGCTGCTTGCCCAATGTCTGGCCTCGATCTACGCTAACCCGCCCCAAGGCTCTTTCGAGGTTATCGTGGTGGATAATGGGTCGACAGATGATAGCCTGGGGATGGTGTGTACTGCGTTTCCCCAAGCGCATATCATCCGAAATGGGAAGAACGTCGGCTTTGCGCGAGCCAATAATGTAGGTATCGAACACAGCCAGGGCGAGTACATCCTATTGCTCAATAGTGACACACTGGTTTTACCGGGCAGTCTAGACGCTTTGTTGAGTGCGGCGGAAAGGCCGATGGTCGGCGTAGTGGGGCCGAAGTTACTGAATCCGGATGGTTCGTTCCAGGCAAGCGGAAATGACTTTCCAACGCTCCTGTCAGAAGTGCTGTTGCTCACGGGGCTGGCGCGCTGGATTTATGGCCCTTCTTTCCCCAGCTACTCCGCGCAAACCAGCTCGTCTAGCCGCGGGTGTGACTGGATCGGCGGGGCATGTCTGCTGGCGCGGCGGGCGGCGGTGGAGCAAGTGGGTCGCCTCGATACGACGTACTTTATGTATGTCGAAGAGGTGGATTGGTGCTATCGATTCCGGCGGGCCGGGTGGCAGGTAGGGTATTGCGCCGAGGCGGAGATCATTCACTACGGTGGGGCGAGCGCAAGCCGCACCACTCAGACACAGCTCCAGCGGCTGTACGCCAGTAAAGCCCACTTCCTGGCGCGGCGCTATGGTCCCGGCACGGCGGCGCTCTTTCGGGGAGCCGTCCGCCTCGTGGCGGTGTGTCAGGCGGCACGGTGGTGGACTGGGAGCAAGTTAGGCTACGCGCGCGCTCATGACAAGACAGCCGCTTACTGGGGGCTGGCGCGGGTCGAGTTGTGAGGTCAGGGACATGAAGGTCGCTATCGGCTTCCAAGTCTCAGAAAGGGTGTAGGCAAGCCACCATGCAACCCGACGTTTCCATCATCATCGTGAATTGGAATAGTCATGAGGTCTTAGCGGAGTGTCTACGAAGTCTAGCGGGCGGATGTGAGGCGGTCAGGAGTGATGTATGGGTGATTGATAATGCCTCGACAAGAGGTAATCTTGACGGCCTGCGCAAGTCCTTTCCAGCGGTTCACTTTGTGGTGAACGATCAGAATGTTGGGTTTGCACGCGCCAATAACCAAGGGGCACTCTTTACCCAAGGACGCTACCTGCTGCTGCTTAATCCTGACACCAGCATTCCCTCCGGCGCCGTATCAGCGCTGGTAAGATACGCTGACGAGCACGAGGACATAGGGGTACTCGGGCCACGGTTGCTGAATAAGGATGGCAGTCTACAGCGCTCGTGTTGGCGCGGCTATCCGGGTCTCATTAGCGCGCTCGTGGATGGTCTCTACTTGTGGAAGGCGCCCTGGCTGCCATTTGTGCAATGGACGGAGTATCGAACTGAAGAGATCATGAATGTCCGTGAAGTTGATCACGTATTGGGCGCCTGTATGCTCATCCGTCGGGAGGCGTGGGACGACGTCGGTCCGCTCGACGAGGGTTATTTTCTCTTCCTGGAAGAGACTGACTGGTGCCTGCGTGCTCGGCAGAAAGGCTGGAAAGTCGTCTATGATCCGCGAGTGTGTGTCACGCATTATGGTCAGCATAGTATGCGCCAGCAGCCGGCTCGAAATCTGTCATGCCTGTATCGAAGTTACTGTCGCTTCTACTCGAAACGGCGGCCTGGGGACAGCCTTAGCCTGCTGGGCCTGAAAGCCATTATTGGTGTCGGGGCCACCATCCGCGTTGGTCTCTGGTCTCTGCGCAGCGCGCGAGCCTCGCAAGTTACCGTCAAGGAGCATGGGCAGCGCATGGCCGACGGCTACCGGCAGGTGCTGCGCGAGTTACCCTCGTTCTAGCGAAAGCTGCAGCGGTGTCAGCCCCTCAGCCTGCCCCGTATTTTGCCGTCCCCTAGCCTACTCTTCTGGATAGCAGGTTGTTGGCGCCAGCAGCCGGTGAAGCACAAGCGCTATGCGTATTCTATTCTTGAGTCAGGTTTTGCCCTATCCGCTTGACGCGGGGCCAAAGATTCGGGCCTATTACACGCTGCGTTACCTGGCGCGACGGCACCGGGTCACGCTGCTCTCGTTTGTGCGGCCTACTGACGGCCCCATGGCGGTGGACCATCTGCGGTCTTTCTGCGACGCGGTGCATCTCGTCCCGATGCGCCGCTCGCGCGTTCGGGATGCCTGGCACTTATCACGCAGCCTGCTCAGCCCGACCCCGTTCCTCATCGCACGCGACCACGCGCCCGCAATGGCGCGCTGTCTGCGGTCCCTGCTGGCAGCGACGGCGTTCGATGCGGTCCACGCCGATCAACTGTGGATGGCGCCGTATGCGCGCCAGGCGGCGCAGCAAGTGAAGGGCAAGCAGGGCATTATCACCGTACTCGACCAGCACAACGCCGTGTTCCAGATACCGCGCCGCATGGCCCAGCACGCCGGCCATCCCTTAAAGCGCCGCCTGCTGGACCAAGAGGCCCGTAAACTCCTGGCCTACGAGGCGCAGGTGTGTCAGGAGTTCGACCAGGTCGTGTGGGTGACGCGGGACGACGAGGCGGCGCTGCGCGACAGCGCGGCGGCCTATGCGCGCCCCGCGCAGGCGACACGCGACACGACGATTATTCCTATCTGTACTGACCCGCGCGAGCAGCCTGTGATTCAGCGCAAGCCTCACGCGCACCGCGTGACCTTCCTGGGCGGTCTCCACTGGCCACCCAATGCGGAGGGCGTGACGTGGTTCGCCACCCAGGTCTGGCCCTCGATTGAGGCGGCGAGACCAGAGGCCACTCTGACGGTAATCGGCAAGAACCCCCCGGCCGCCCTGCTGGCGCCGGCCAGCCGGCGGCTAGAAGTCACCGGCTACGTGGAGGATCCCTCGCCCTATCTCGCGGAGACCGCTGTGTTTGTCGTGCCCCTTCACGCCGGCGGTGGGATGCGCGTGAAAATCCTCGACGCGTGGCGCTGGGGCTTGCCTGTCGTTGCGACGCCGATCGGCGCGGAGGGGCTGGCGATGCGCGACGGTGAGAACGGGCTGCTCGCCGCTACGCCACAGGCTTTTGCCGAGGCTGTCGTGCGGGTGCTGACCGAGCCGGAGCTAGCACGCCGCCTGGCGCGGGCCGGGCGAGCCACCGTCGAAGCGGAGTACGACTGGCAAACGGTGTATCAAGCGTGGGACCGCGTCTACTCTCCCGATGAGCATTCGGTCTATCGTCCCGCGTACGCTTAAAGGGCAGAACATCGGATGAAACTTTCCATACCAGAGACAGTTGAGGGCCATAGCCTCGCGACACCGCGCGCCGTCAGTCGGACACTCTCGACACGGCGCATCCTCATCCTCATCCTTGGCGCGTCTGTGGCGCTGCGCCTCGCCTCGGCTCTCTATCAGGGCGATGTGATCCTGGCGCTGCCGGGTATCCATGATCAGATTTCGTATGATGCGCTAGCGAGGCGGGTACTGGCGGGGGATGGGTTTAGCTTTGCCACGGATTGGTGGCCCCTCACACGAGGGGGCGAACCGACGGCGCACTGGAGCTACCTCTATACGCTCTACCTCACGGCAGTCTATGCGGTATTCGGCCTGCACCCACTGGCAGCTCGTCTTATCCAGGCCGTTGTGGTTGGGCTACTGCATCCCTGGTTGGCCTGGCGTATCGGTCGTCGAGTGTTTGGCGATAGGGTGGGGCTAGTTGCGGCAGGGATGACAGCCCTCTACGCTTACTTCATCTACTATGCCGGCGCTTTGGTGACGGAGGCTTTCTATATCCTGGCGGTCCTCTGGATGTTCGACCTGGCTTTAGGAATGCGGGTTCCCCATCCGGAAAGGCCGCGCCTGGTCTCGCTGCGTCCCTGGCTGGGGCTGGGTCTGGCGCTAGGACTGGCGGTGCTGCTGCGGCAGCTCATCCTCCTCTTTGCGCCATTCCTATTCGCCTGGCTATTCTGGCAGCGGCGAAAGCAAGGCGAGGGCATGGGCCGGCTGGCGATGGGCATGCTTACCTCAGTGATGGTTGTCGCCGCGCTGGTTGCTCCCTGGACAGCTCGCAACCATAAGGTGTTTGGCCAATGGACGCTGCTGAACACCAACGCCGGCTATGCTTTTTTCTTTGCCAATCATCCAATCTATGGGACGGAATTCGTGCCCATTCTCACCAATGAGTCCTATCAGAACTTGATCCCGGTTGAGTTACGTGGTTTGAATGAAGCCAGCCTGGATCAGGCCCTCCTGCGCGAGGGTGTGGGCTTTGTGGTGCACGACCCCCTGCGCTACACGCTCCTGTCTCTCAGCCGTGTCAAATACTACTTCCTATTCGCGCCGTCAGCCGAGTCAGGCTGGGTGAGTAACATAAGCCGGACCCTCTCATTCGGTCTTCTGCTCCCTTTTATGGGATATGGGCTGTTCTTGTCCATCGTCTACCGTCGGCGCTGGGTTGCGGCCGGCGCGTGGTCCTCCGTTGTCTTGTTACTTCTGTTCATGGCCGTGTATAGTCTGATTCATATCTTCTCCTGGACCCTCATCCGCTATCGGCTGCCCGTCGACGCGATTCTCGTTGTCTTCGCAGCGCAAGCAGCAACGGCCCTTACCAAGCAACTCGGGATCGGCGCCTAAGGTCGGCGACAGAGATGTATCATTGCTCTTCGACCTATCCTCTACTCATGTGGAGGATTACTCATGGAGTCGATGCTCGATGCCCGGGAGGCCGCGCTGGAATTTGCCATTGGCCACAAGCTGAAGCGCAGCGCGAAGCCGCTGCCGCGTCAGACCCAGCGCCGCCTATTCCTCGCCGCGCTGATCGTCTCCGATAGTAGTCTCCTGGTAGCCGCGCTCACCCTCGCCTATCTCATCCGCTTTTACAGCCCGCTGCCGTTCCGCGACGATGTCATGCCGCGCCCCGACTTCTACCTCCAACTGGGCCTGGCGCTCATCCCGCTGTGGCTCATCCTGTTCTGGGTCTACGGCCTCTACAACTGGGACAAGCTATTCGGCGGCACGCAGGAGTACGCTGCCCTGTTCCAGGCGTCTGTCGCCGGCGCCATCGTGATTGCGGTGAGCCAATTTGTGTTTGAAGAGCTTATCATTGCGCGCGGCTGGGTGGGCCTTGTCTGGGGTCTCGTGTTTCTGATGCTCGTCGTCGGGCGCTTTCTCATGCGACGTCTGGGGTATGTCTTGCGGCGGAGCGGCTACCTCGTCTCGCCGGCGCTCCTCCTGGGAGCCAACGATGAGGGTCGGCTCCTGGCCCAGCAGATTCTGACCTGGCCCACCTCGGGGCTGAACGTCCTGGGCTTCCTGGATAACGTGGCGCCCGTCGGAACCCGCGTCTGCGGGCCGCTCTACGTCCTCGGACGACTGGACCAACTCGACGAGCGTGTCGAGCAGTACCGCATCGAGGAGCTGGTCCTCGCCACCAGCGCGCTCTCCCGCGACCACATCCTGGACATCTTCAAACGCTACGGCGCCGCGCCCCAGGTTCACCTGCGCCTGTCGTCGGGCCTGTTCGAGTTGCTGACGACGGGCCTCCAGGTTAAAGAACTCGCGTGTGTGCCGCTTATTGGCGTGAACAGGGTACGGCTCACGGGCACGGATGTCATCCTCAAGACCAGCCTCGATTATGCCCTGACCATCGTCGGCCTGACCCTGCTCGCGCCCGTCCTGCTGTTCATCGCCATCCTGGTCAAGCTGGACTCACCAGGGCCTGTCCTGCATCGTCGGCGGGTGATGGGGCTGAACGGCCGCACCTTCGACGCCCTGAAGTTCCGCACCATGCGCATCGACGGCGACGCGCTCCTGGCCGCGAACCCGGCATTGCAGCGTGAGTTAGCCCTGACCCACAAATTGAAAGTGGACCCCCGTATCACGCGCCTCGGTCGCGTCCTGCGCAAGTACAGCCTCGATGAGCTACCGCAGTTGATCAATGTCCTCAAGGGTGACATGAGCCTTGTTGGACCGCGCATGATCTCGCCGCCCGAACTGGGGCAATACGGACAGTGGGGCATGAATCTGTTGACCGTGCGGCCCGGCCTGTCGGGCCTGTGGCAGGTATCGGGGCGTTCCGACGTGTCCTACGAAGACCGCGTCCGTCTCGACATGCACTACATTCGCAACTACAGTATCTGGCTCGATATCCAGATTATCTGCCAGACCATTCCCGTCGTCCTCTTCGGAACAGGGGCCTATTAAAGATGGAGTTGAAACACTACCTGGGAGCGATGTGGAAGTGGTTGTGGCTGATCGTCCTCGCCACAGCCATCGCAGCGGCCTTTAGCTACTGGAGCAGCATCCGGTTACCCCGCGTTTATACCGCCAGTACCACGCTCATGGTGGGCCGTTTCACCGAAAGCGCCTCCCCGTCGGCCCAGGATTTCTGGACCAGCCAGCAACTGGCCGCGAGCTATGTCCAACTCGTGCGCCGCCAGCCGATCCTGGAAGCGACCATCAACGCGCTGCAACTCGATACGTCGTGGACGAGTCTGGCCGGCCGTGTCAACGCGGCGCTCATTACGGGCACTCAACTGATGCAGATCAGCGTGGCCGATACCAATCCCCAGCGCGCGGCGGCCATCGCCGACGAGATCGCGCGGCAGATGATTCTCCAGAGTCCGACGACGCCGGAGAAGGAACAGCAGCAGCACCGCCAGTACGTCAGCCAGCAACTCACCGACTTGCAAGGCAAGATGGACGACGCCAAGAAGCAAGTCTCCGATCTAGAGAAGCGGCTGGCCCTGGAGACCGGGGCACGCAATATCCAGGATACGCAGAACCAGATTGGCGCCTTGCAGCAGAAAATCAGCGCGTGGCAGGGCAACTATGCCTCGCTGCTGAACTTCTACCAGGGGAGCCAAACCAACTATCTGAGTGTGGTGGATGCGGCTATCGTCCCCGGTGCGCCCGTCAGCCCGAATGTCCGCCTCAATGTCCTGCTGGCAGCCGCGCTGGGCTGCTTGCTCGCTATCGGGGCGGCCATTGTGCTTGAGTACCTGGATGATACGTTGAAGTCACCGGAGGAGGTGGAGCAGGCCCTCAAGCTGGCGACGCTTGGCAACATCAGCCGGATTCAGGCTATCCAGACGCCGGGCGAGCAGCTCGTGGCCCTGCACCACCCGCGCGCTTCCGTCACCGAAGCCTACCGGGTCCTGCGCACCAACCTCCAGTTCTCCAACCTGAGTGGAGCATCGGCCCGCTGGCTTGTCACAAGCGCCAGCCCGGGTGAAGGCAAGACAACGACGGCCGCCAATCTGGCGATTGTCCTGGCCCAGGCAGGCAAGCGGGTCATCCTGGTGGATACTGACCTACGACGTCCCTCCCTCCACCGTCTCTTTGACCTATCTAACCGCCTCGGCCTGACCAATCTTCTCCTGGATCCCAGCCTGTCACTCGACAACGCGCTGTATGAGATTCCGGTCGCGGGGCTGCCCTCGGCCAATGCCGGGCTGTGGGTCTTGCTCAGCGGCCCCTTGCCGCCCATCCCAGCCGAGTTACTCGGCTCAGAGCCGATGAAGGCGCTGCTGGATCAGATGCAGGCGCGGGCGGACGTCCTCATCCTCGATAGCCCACCGGCCCTGGCGGTCGCCGATGCGACGATCCTGGGGGCGAGCTGCAATGGTGTCATCCTGGTTGTCGATAGCCGCCGGACGCGGACGGAGGCAATCCGCCGCGCCAAAGCCGTCCTCGATCAGGTCGGTCTCAAAGTCCTGGGCGTCATTCTCAACAAGGTCCAGGCGCGGCAACAGGGATCTTACTACTACTACTATTCGCAGGCAGGAAGCGATGAGCCAAACCGGCGACGCCGCCCACCCAGCTCAAGCGGGCGAGCGAGCGGCCGCTTCCACTTGCCCTTCCCGTTCCGTAGTGGCCAGGCTCAGGCGGCTCAGGCCCTCGTGGAACCCTACGAGTCTAGAAAGGTCGAGAACAGCTCATGAGTGAGGTGGCGCGTGACGAGCGAAGGCCTGACGAGACCGGCAACGCGGCGGCGCAACCGCACTGCCCTTATGTGGGCTTGCGCTCCGACCCGGTGCTTGTCTTTACACAGCCCATTATGGAGCACCGCTGCCACGTCGCGAAACGTGCCCAGGGCATTAGCCTCGACCATCAGGAGTCTTTCTGTCTCACGTCGGGGTACGCCGCCTGCCCCCGCTTTGTCGCCCCGGCGGCTCGCCAACCCGCGTCCCGCCAGGCTGACTCGGCTCGCCAGCGCCAGTTGAGCGTTGCCGACCTGACCCCTGTCGAGGAGATGGCCACAGGGCCGCGCTGGCTTCCGGCGTGGGCGAGCCATGTCCTCGTCCGCTTCTCGCCACGCGACAGGATACTGGTAGGCGGCCTGGTTGCCCTGGCGGTGGCCGTCATGGGCCTGAATCTGATGTTGAAGCGTACTGACGCCCGGCCAACCGCAGCCGACACGAGCGCCGCCCTCGCCGCCGGCGGACCCTCTGACGCTGCAACGCGGGTGGCACTCGCTCAGAGCCTGGCGACGGCGACCGACGCCGGCCTCGGCAGCATTACCACTCCGACCGCGACCCCCATGCCCAAGCCACTGCCGGCCACCCCTACGCTTAGCGCCGGGCAACAGTTGATGCTCCTCAATCCGGCCGCGAACGGCGTCGGCTGGGTATCCAGCGGCGAGCGCACCAGCCATTTCGGCGAGCGCAACCTCCGCGCAGGCGTCTTCGACGGCCAGGTCTACTACGGTCTCTTCCAGTTCAGTCTCGCGCCTATCCCGCCGGGCGCGCGAATCACCTACGCCAGCGTGGAACTGGTGGGCTTGAGCGCGGAGGGTCTCCGGCCGGGTGGAACGTGGACGCTGCGTCTGCTGCCACCCGAGTTGAACAGTGGGTGGTCCACCATTAGTTATGACGCGGTCCGCGACGCCAGCGACGGCGAGGTGATTCGGCCCGCCCTCGACTCCAGTGACCTCGGTATACGCCAGACAAATGTCTTCACCTTCTCGCCCGTCCAGCGCGACATCCTGGAGCGGAGCCTGGGCGGCCGACAGATAGCTTTCCGCCTCGATGGTCCTAGCAGCGGCGCCAACAATCTCTTCACGTGGGATACAGGCTACGGGGGCGGGTTTGGCGCTCGCCCGGTGCTGCGGGTGATCTACGAGCCACCCCCCACTCCCACGCCCTTTATGATAACTAACACGCCTGTCCCGTTGAATATCGCGACGGTGGCTGCCCTGGTGGCCGAGGCAACGGAGCAAGCGGCGACGGTGGGTACGCGTACCCCACTGCCCCCCAATGTCATCACCGCCACGCCGCCCATCGTGGTTACCAACACGGCGACGCCCGGCAACGCGGCGACCGCGGAATGGTTAGCGATCGAGGCGACGGCGCGCGCCGAGTTGTACGGTACGCCAACACCGTTCCCCGGCCCCGTGTGA
>CAZLBQ010000014.1:0-26672 GCA_964557745.1 uncultured Anaerolineales bacterium | reverse complement strand
CCGTTCGGGGTGACAGCGGAAGGTTCTGAGCAGCGCAGCGAAGCATCTCTTCCGGGAGGGCTGGCAGAGGAGACCCTTTGCTCCGCTCGAAGTGACGGCCGAAGACACGTCCCATCATGGAGGGTGGCCATGTACAGCATCGGGTTGACGGGGAATATTGGCTGCGGCAAGAGCACCGTCCTGCGCATGCTCCAGGCGTTCGAGGCGCGCGTCATCGACGCCGACAAGCTGGCCCACCAGGTCATGGAGCCGAACACGCCGGCCTGGCGCGCCATCGTCGACGCCTTCGGCGCGACGGTGGTGGCCCCCGACGGCCGCATCGACCGCCCGGCGCTGGGCCGCATCGTCTTCGCCAACCCGCCGGCGCTGCGCCGCCTGGAGGAGATCGTCCACCCGGCCGTCGACCGCGAGATTCGCGCCCAACTCGCTACGGCGACCGAACCGATTGTCGTCGTCGAGGCTATCAAGCTGGTCGAGGTCGGCCTCCACAAGCGGCTGGACGCGCTATGGGTTGTTACCTGTACCCGTGAGCAGCAGATTCAGCGGCTGGTCGAGCAGCGGGGGATGAGCGAGGAGACGGCGGTGCAGCGCATCGACGCCCAGGGGTCCATCGAGGACAAGCTCGCGCTGGCGAACGTCGTCATCGACAACTCGGGCAGCCTCGACGACGCCTGGCGGCAGGTGCAGGCGGCGCTTGTCCCTGTCCTGGGGCAGGACCTGGTCAGAGCGGTGGCGCGCCCAACGCTCGGTGAGTAACAGGCTCAGGCTATGCTATAATAGGGGCAACAGGAGGTTGATATGACGATGACAGTGATGCTGCAACTGACGCCCGAGATGGAAGCCCGTTTGCAGGAAGGACTGAGCCAGCGGGACATCGACATGGTCCGCCAGGTGCTCCACGACGCCGTCGAACCGACGGTGGAAAGTCTCTTCATCGGCAGGCAAACGAGGCTGACAGTAGAGGAGTTCGACAAGCTACTGGACGAGATGGCGGACATTGCGGCTGAGGGCTTGCCTCCAGATTGGCCAGGTCTCTCGGATTACGCTCTGACCCGTGAGGGAATCTACGAGGATCACCCTTGACCACCTACCTTGTTGATACCAACGTCCTCGTGTCGCTCGTCGACATCAAGCGCCCTCAACATTTGGCAGCGCGGGATGCCCTTGAAGCGTTGCATCGTCAGGGACACGAGCTTGCAACAGTCTTCCAGAACTACGTCGAATTCTGGAATGTGGCAACACGTCCAGCGAGCAAGAATGGCCTGGGCTTCTCGACTAGCACAGCGGCCAGAGAGATGAGCCGCCTTGAACTTGGCTTTGCGCTCATACCTGACTCACGGGATGTCTACCCCATCTGGCGTCAACTCGTCGTGGACTACGGCGTCTCCGGTGTCCAGGTCCACGACGCCCATCTCGTCGCGGGCATGCTGGCCCACGGCCTGACCCACATCCTGACCTTCAACACTGCCGACTTCGCCTGCTATGCGCCAGCGGGCATTGTAGTCATAGAACCTGGCATGGGAGTACAGGGCAGCATGACATGAGTGGGGATGGCGGACAAGGAGAAGACACGCGGGGTCGGGGACCTTTTTGGCCCCGACCCCGCGTCGCATCAGCGGACAATCACGGTATAGGGGATCGAGAACTCGAAGACGCCATCCGGAAGGCCAAACGCAGGATCCTTGAGGGCCTCGGATTGGAAGCGCGCCCGGATGATCACGCTGTGGGTGCCCGCGGACATGCGCGACAGGAAGGCGGCCGCCACGGTGTAGGCGCTGCCGCCGCTCGGCAGCCCTGGTGTCGCCGCGCCGACGACATATTCAGGGCTGAGGCGGGTAACGACGCCGTCGACCACGATCTCGATATATTTCGCGCCCAGCGGCTCCGGATTGAAGTAGTAGTCGGACACCGCTTTCGGGTCGTTGATGTTCGGGAAATAGCCGCCGGGCAGGGGCGGCGCGTTGTCCTGGAACACGATGGGCACGTAGAACGTCGTACCCAGGCCCACGCGAAACGTGTTCGTCGGGTCATCGGGCTTGGTGTAGAGAATCTGGAACGGGAAGCCCTGGGGGAGCGTGTTAGCCGTGTGGGGCCCTTCGTTAAAGTAGGCCGTGATGGCGGCCGCCTGCTTCAACGTGTAGCCCAGCGGGGCCTGGGACGCCGGTAGGACGGCGCCGCCTGACGCGAAGATGGGCGCTGCCAGGAAGACGAGGCCGAGGAGAAGCGCGAGAAATAGCACGAACAGTCGACGCGGACCGGTCTTGAGCGCGAACATGGCCTTTCTCCTTTTTCGGTTGTGGTGGACGATGATTGGGGGGACCAAGTGTTAACAGATTATATCACGAACATTCCGGACTGTCAAGCAACAAATGCCCTGTAGTATATGGACATTTCGGAATACCCTTATCCAGAGTCGCGGCCCTTGCCTCACGGTGACAACGCCACAGGCAGGCCGAGAAATGAGCCGTAACGTTGGGTAGCGATAGTGACCGCCTCGTGTTGGGCATCCGTCAGTTTGGTCAGCAGCTCCGTTGTGATCACGACTGCCCTCTGGCTTATCGTCCGCTTCGCCGTCCCCACGATCTGCCCATCCACCACGATGATGTAGCTGAGGCCGTTGCCGATCTCCCACAGCCGCGCCGCGACCTCGTCGGCGACCATGGCGCGGCGGTCCTTGTAGCTGGAGACGTACTCGTCATAGATGGACAGCAGGTAGGCCGTGGGAGCCTGAGTGTTGACCGGGGACGCCGACGCCGAGAACCACAGCGTCTGCCCATCCACGACCATCGACGCCAGCTCGGACTTGACCTCTTCCAGGCCCCGCCTCACGTCCGCCACCGTCAACCCCGACCACTTCGCCAGGTCGGCCACGCTGGCTGGCCCGCGGCTCCCGAAGAAGCGCCGCGCCAGGTCGGCCAGGGCTGCCTCGCGTTCCAACACCCGAGCCTGGGGCGCTTGCTCGGCGAGCAGCGCATACGTAAACTGCTTCCCCCGCCGCGCGCCGCTACAGATGAGGCCGTCCAACTCGGCCTGCATCATCAGGTAGGCCAGCCGTTGGCCGTTGTCGGTGGCGATGCCCGCGCTCGCCAGAGCTGCGCCTGACTCCTCGCGCGTCAACTGGTTCCCGCCTGCCAGCGACCGCGTCAGCGCGTCGTGGCTGCGCGCGAAGAGGGCGTTGTCCAGGTCGAGCTTGCGGTACATGCCCGTGTTGACGGCGTGGACGCGCGGCGCGGTGAGCGCCAGCAGCCAGCGGATGTCGGCCGGGGCGACGAAGTGCCACGTCGGGCGCAGGACGTGGGTGCGCAGGATGGCGCCTGCGTTGAACGCCGCATCGACATCGGCGTCCGTCGCCGCTGGCGAGCGCAGGCCCAGCCCCCACTTCGCCCCCGCGTAATCCTGCGCCTGGACAGCAACCAGCCAGTCCACCACCTGGGCTGGCGTTGCCAGGGGTGGCCCGGCGAGCCGTTGATTCACGAGCCGCTGCTGCGCGATGTCCATGCGAACCTACTACTCCCTCAGATGCGCCGTGTCGTTCAGGCGGCATAGCGTCCACTGGGCCGGGGGCCAGGCCGTCGGGTCCTCGTCCGTCGCCCACTCGGTGACCGAGGTATGGGCCACCGCGACAGCGAAGGGCAGGAGCAGCGGCAGATGACCGAAGACCACCAGCGACGCGTTAACGGTCTCGGTGTGGGCGACCACCACCGTCGTCTCGTTGCGGTGACGCTGGACGATACTCGACAAGGCCTGCCCGGTGCGAGCGACTAGCTCCGCCCACGTCTCGTTGCCCTGCTCGAAAGGCCGGAACACACCGCCGTCGCTCCGCCCATGCTCTGCGCGGTACGCCGTCCAGGTCATGCCCTCCAGGTCGGGTGGGGTATGCCAGGTACATAACCCGCAGTCCTGGCGCACCGCAGCATGGCCGAAGGCTTCCGCCAGAATCTGCGCCGTCTCGATGGCCCGCGGCAAGACGGACGAATACACGTGGCCGGGTGGCGTGAAACCAGAGTCACGCGCGAGGCGGTCGCGGAGGGCGCCTGCCTGGCGGCGGCCCAGGTCCGTCAGGCCCCGACACGTGCTCGGCCCCGCCAGGATGCCATCTGCTTTGTGATGCGAGTCCCCGTGGCGCACGAGGAGCAGTCGCGTCGTCACCCTGGCCGCCTAGCTCTCCGCCAGGTCGGCGCCGCGCTCCGTCAGCAACTCGCGCAGGATGGAGCGATGGCAGCGGCTCTCGTCCTCACAGTAGCAGCCGATGGCGAGGGCCGTCTGGTGCGACAGCGCGGCGAGCAGGTCCAGAACATGGCTCGCCTCCGGCTGCTTCATCTCTGCCCGAAACTTGCGCTGGAACGTCGCCCACGACTTGTCATCCACGGGTCGACTCTCCTTGAGTAACTCGGCGCTGGGCGCGAGGGTCGGCAGCCAGACATCGTAGAAGTCACGGCTGGCGAACTCCGCCTTGGGCACGCCGCGCGGCGGGCGGCGCACCGTACCGATGCGGAGCCCCTCATGCGGACCACGTGGCGTCCCCAGTCTGACAATGGCGATTGGCATACACCCTCCCTGGCATCACGCCCCGTCACACAAGCCGCTTCTCGTAGCACAAGCTGACCGGATCGTCGGTGTACGGGCCAAAGGGCGGGATGCGGTAGAAGCCCAGCCCCTCGTAGAGACCGATGGCCGCGCGCTGGTGGATGCCCGTCTCCAGGCGTAAGACGGTCACGCCCTGGGCGCAGGCATAGTCGGCCAGGTGGTCCACCAGCCGCTTCGCCAGGCCCTGACCACGACTCGCCGGGCGGACGTACATGCGCTTGAGTTCCCCGTACTCCTTGCCGACGAGTTGGACGCCGCCACAGCCGGCCGGAATCCCATCGGACCGCACGACGAAGAACGCCACGTTTTGGGCGATGAGCTTGGCGACGCTGTAGCCGTGGCGGCTCTCCGCAGGATAGAGCGGCCCGAGATGATCGTCCAACTCCGTGATCAAGGCCGCCGCGTCCGGGCTGTCGGGGCGCTCAGCGGTAATGGTCACTGCCATAGACGGATATCCTATCAACGGTTAGGGTAGAGCGTCTCGTGGCGCTCTAGCATGTCAACAAACTGCTCGATGCGGCGCGCCCGCGTCTCGGCCTTCTTCGCCGTCTGGACGCGGAAGAGGATGGCGTAGCGGTTGACGCTGTTGAGCGTGGCGAAGAAGGCCTTCGCCTCCGGGTGGCCGTCGAGGGCGGCCTGCAGGTCGTCGGGGACCGTGGCGTTCGATTGCGACTCGTACGCCGCTTCCCAGCGCCCGTCCCGACGCGCGCTCTCGACGGCGGCCAATCCGGCTGGCTTCATCTGGCCGCCCGCGATAAGCGCCTCGGCCTTGGCGCGGTTGACCTTGGACCAGATGCTCTTCGGCCCGCGCGGCGTGAACTTCTGCAGCCACGACGCTTCGTCGTAACTCTTTTTCTGGCCGTCGATCCAGCCGTAGCACAGGGCGACGGTCAGCGCCTCGTCGTATGTCACCGACGTCAGCGGCCCGTCCTTCTTGGCGAGGCGCAGCCAGACGCCCGACACGCCGGCGTGGTTCTCGGCGAGCCACGTTTCCCACTCGTCGCGTGAGACGAGCAGGATGGGCAGATCAGCAGCGGGCATAGCCATCCTCCATTAGAACGTCACCCACAGGTGGGCCAGGCCGCGCAGCGTCAGGTTGTCGCGGTACTCGATAGGCGCGTCGGCCAGCGCGAGCTGCGGCAGCCGCCGCAACAGCGTGCTCAGGGCGATCTGGCCTTCCAGCCGCGCCAGAGGCGCGCCCAGGCAGTAGTGGATGCCCTTGCCAAAGGCCAGGTGCGGGTTCGGCTCGCGGCCAATGTCCAGGCGGTGCGGGGCAGCGAAGCGCGCCGGATCGTGGTTGGCCGCGCCAAGCAGGAACGCCACCTGCTGCCCGGCGTAAATCTTCTGTCCACGCACCTCGATGTCCTGGAGCGCCACGCGGCTGGTGAGCTGGACCGGGCTGTCGTAGCGCAGCAACTCCTCGACGGCGGGCACGATCAGGTCCGGGTGGTCGCGCAGGCGTTGGAGTTGGTCAGCATGGCGCAGGAGAGCCAGCGTCCCGTTACCAATCAGGTTGATGGTCGTCTCGTGGCCCGCGATGAGCAGCAGCGCGACGGTGGCGTAGAGTTCCTCTTCGCTCAACCGCCCGCCTGCCTCCTCGGCCTGGATGAGCGCCGTCAGCAGGTCGGCTTGCGGCTCGCGCCGCCGCCGCGCGATGATGTCGTGGAGATACGCAGTGAGGGCGACGGCCGACCGCCCGGCGCGGTCGTAGACCGCCGGGTCGTCGGTGAGGTCCAGGCTGCGCGCCAGGTCGTCCGACCAGACGTGGAACTGGTCGTGGTCCTGGGGCGGGATGCCCAGCATCTGGGCGATGACCGTCACGGGCAGCGGGTAGGCGAGGGCCGCGATGAGATCGGCTTGCCCCTGCCCCTCGACCCGGTCCAGCAGGCCGTCGGTGATGGCCTGAACCTGCCCGCGCATCTGCTCGACCATGCGCGGGGTGAACGCCTTGTGGACGAGGCTGCGCAGCCGCGTGTGGTCGGGCGGGTTCTTGATGAGCATCCAGTGCGACTGCATCTCGAACAGCGGCTGCTGGACCGCCGGGGCGGCGTCGAAGGCCCACGAGCTGTGGCCCAGGCGCGCGTCACGCAGCAGGCTATCGCAGTCGTCGTAGCGGCTGAGGAACCAGATGCCCCAGGCATCCCAGTACAGGACGGGGGCGGCGGCGCGCAGCAGGTCATACGTCGGGTAAGGGTTGGCGCGAAACTCAGGGGAGCGCGGGTCAAACTCAGTCGCGGTCATCTCCATGTCGGCCTGGCCTTTCTTGAACCACCGTAGTAAAGCAGGCCATTCTACTCAGGTTGGACCCAGGAGTCAATCAGAGGGTCGTTCTTGATAAAGAACGATTGTTGACTATAATTTAGGGTGGACTCCTGTATTGATCATCGGGCTAGGGTTGTAGAAGGCAGTTGTACTATGGACAAAGCGTTAGCTATCCGCGCCAACACGCGGGAACAATACTCGCCCGTCTTTCCTCTCTTGAGCGCGCTCCCCCGCGTCACGCTGGAAGTCGCGCCCCTCGCCGCCGCCGACTACGTGCTGGCGGACCGCGTCGCTGTCAAGCGCAAGGAGGCGGCCGACTTCGTGGCCTCGGTGCTCGACCGCCGCGTCTTCCGCCAGGTGGCGAAGATGCAGGGGGAGTTCGAGCGCGTCGTGCTCATCATCGAGGGCGACCTCCAGCCCTATCACAGCGTCCTGCCGCCCGACCTGCTGCGCAGCGCGCTGGCCTTCCTGGCCGTCGTCAAGGGCGTCACCGTCTTGCCGACCGCGACGCCGGCGGACACGGCCGCCATGCTGCGCGCCCTGGCGAGCCAGGCCCACAAGGGCCTGGGCCACGAGGTCAGCTATCGCGCGGGCAAGCCCCGCCCGGCCGACCCGTCCCTGGTCTACCTGGTAGAAGGGTTGCCGGGCGTCGGGCCACGCCGCGCCCGTCAGCTTCTGGAGAGCTTTGGCACGCCCGCCGACATCATGCGCGCCAGCCGCGAGGAGTTGGTCCGCGTCAAGGGGATTGGCCCGAAGCGCGCCCAGCAGATCTGGGACGCCCTCAACACCCGCTACGTCGCCGACTGAACCAGCGTCCCGGTCAGCCTGAGATCGCCACGACATGGCGCACGAAGCGAGGCGTCTCGACTTCGCGGAGAAGGAAGTGCGCCAGGCTGGCGCGGGACAGGGGGCGATCGTCGTCAAGGTTGCGGTCGGGCTGGAGGCGATAGTCTGGGCGCGGCGGGCCGGCCGTCAGGTAGGGCGGCCGCACAATCGTCCAGTCGAGGTCCGTCCCGCTCAACTCGCGCTCCATAATGCGCATGTCGGCGTAGCTCGGTTCGAGGAAGAACGGCTTGACAATCAGCTTGTAGAGGAGCGGTGCGCCCTTGCGCGGCGCGACTCCCGCCGACGAGACGACGACGAGGCGCGAGTGGCCGGTCTCCCGCAGCGCCGCGACGATGTTGCGCGTGCCAACGGAGTAGAGCGTCGTCCCTTGGCGCGCCTGGCGCGGGTTAGACACGCCGACGCACGAGACCACGGCGTCGCTCTGCGCGACCGGCTCGACCAGGCTGCTTGCCTCGAACACGTCCCCCTGCCTCACCCGCAAGTGGGGGTGCGCCAGCGTCACCCGCTCGGGGCGGCGCGCGACGGCGATGACGTCATGCCCCCGCGCCAGCGCCTGCTCCACGAGCGACTCCCCAGTCCCACCCGTCACCCCCAGGACCAGTAACCGCATATCATCTCCACCCGCTAGAGGGGCGTCGGCGCGTCCTCCAGATAGCCGTCGGCCTCGGCCTGGTTCAGGACGGCCAGGATGGTCTCGACCAGCGCCCGCGCCGAGTCGGCGTTGAGTTCGACCGCCACGCGCGCCCCTGGCCCCAGCGCCTCATTGACGAAGTCGATGTTGAGCGCGTGCTCGTAGGGCGCGTTGAAGGGGTGGTCAAACGAGACGTTCGCTTGCTGCACCGCGAACCACCCGCCCGTCCCCTTGCCGCTGCCCTCGATACTGGTCTGTCGCGCGATCATGGTGCACATCAGCTCTCTCCTCCCCCCAGGCTCCTGTCCAAGAACGCGTAGATCCTCTGCCCACCGTCCATCGCCTGCTCCTGGCAGCGTGCGACAAGGGGCTGGTACGGCCTTTTGTACAGCAAATTGTACAGGAAACCAGCTTCTGTGGGCAAGACACCTGTGGTTCAATAGGAACCACAAGACCGCCAAACAAGAAACCGCAAAAGGAGTTTCCATCATGGCAACGACAACGTCCCCGATGATCACCACGCCCCGCAGGCTCATGTCGGCCGTCGGCCTACTCCTGGTCGCCGTCGTCGGCATCGGCGCGGTCTGGTACATGTTCCGCGCCACACCGTCGACGCCCACGCCCAGCGCCTCTCCCATTGAGCCGAAGGCCGGTACGTGGCAGACCTACGTCATCGCCTCCGGGCAGGACCACCGCCTACCGGCGCCGCCCGACCAGGCCGCGACGCGAGCTGAGATTGCCCAGCTCAAGACCCTGGCCGCCCAGCGCGACGCAGCAGCCCTGGCGAAGATCGCCTTCTGGGACACCGGCGCGCCGTCTTACCGCTGGAACGAGCTGGCCGTCGAGCATGCCCTCAAGCGCGGCTTGCCCACCAATCTGGCGTGGCGCCACCTGGCCCTGGTCCACGTCGCCATCTACGATGCGCTGGTCGCGGCCTGGGATACCAAGTATGCCTACAGTCGTTCTCACCCCAGCCAGGTGGACCCGAGCCTGTCCACCGTTCTCAGCCCGCCGGCCAGCCCGCCCTACCCGTCCGAGCACGCCGTGGCCGCCGGCGCGGCGGCCGCCGTCCTGGGCTATATCTTCCCGGACGAGGCGGCGCTCTTCAATGAGCGGGCGGACGAAGCCGCCCAGTCGCGCCTGCTGGCCGGCGTAAACTACCCCAGCGACGTGACCGCGGGTCTGGAACTTGGCCGCGCGGTGGCTGCCAGGGTCATTGAGCGGGCCAAGACCGACGGCGTCGATGCCAAGTGGACGGGTACGGTGCCCCAGGGACCGGGCCGGTGGATGGGGACCAATCCCATCCTGCCCCAGGCCGCCAACTGGAAGACGTGGACCCTCGCGTCCAACCATGAGTTTCGCCCGGGGCCGCCGCCCGCCTATGATTCGGCCCAGATGCAAGCCGAGCTTGACGAAGTCCGCAACTTCCAGCGCACGCCCAAGACCAACGCGGACGCCTTCTTCTGGGAGTACGCGGTGGGCGGGGCGCGCAACTACCAGTACTGGTCGGAGCAGATGAGCAAGAAGCTCCTGGAGTACCGCCTCGACGCCAACCCGCCCCGCGCTGCGCGGGCCTACGCGCTGCAGAGCGTCGCCGCCTTCGATGCCGGTGTCGCCTGTTGGGATGCCAAGTATGCGTACTGGGCTATGCGCCCGGCGCAGCTTGATCCGGCGCTCAAGACGCTGTTCGCCACGCCGAACCACCCGAGCTACCCGTCGGCGCACAGTTGCTTCTCCAACGCTGCCGCGGAGACCCTGGCCTACCTGTTCCCCAGCGATGCGGCGAGCCTGAACGCCACGGCGACGGCGATAGGCGAGTCCCGTCTGTGGGCCGGCATTCACTTTCGCAGCGACGTAACAGCGGGCCAGGCTATCGGTCACCATGTGGCCGCCAAGGCTATCGCTCGCGTCCAGCGCGACGACGCGCAGTAGTTCGACAGACGAGACACTGTCGAGCGACAAGCCTAAACTACTGGGCCACGTATAGGGTGCATGGCAGCATCAGAAGAGGCGAGGTTGCACTCCACGACTGGGGTGGAACCTCACCTCGCGTTGCGGAGAACCGCCAGCTTCTACTGCGGGGCGCACATCAGCGCCCTCCTCCTTGCAAGTGTTTGTCCAGGAACGCCCAGATTTTCTGCCAGCCGTCCACTGCCTGCTCCTGCCGATACAGCCGCGTGTGGTAGTAGAAGAAGCCGTGACCGGCGTTGGGGTACATGTGGAACTCGTAGTCCTTGCCGTACTGCTTGAGCGCCTGTTCGTGCTGAGCGACCTGGGCGACGGTTGGGCTGCGGTCCTCTTCGCCAAACAGGCCCAGTAAGGGGCACGACAGGTCTTTGGTATAATCGATGGGCGCGACGGGCTGCTTGGGCGTCAACTCTTGCTCGCTCATGACCACCCGCCCGCCCCAGCAGTCGATGACGGCGTCGAAGCCCGGCGCGCGGCAGGCGGCCAGGTAGGCATGGCGGCCGCCGGAGCACGTGCCGAAGACACCGACCTTGCCGCTGCAATAGGGTAAGGAGCGCAGATAGCGCATGGCCCCCGCCACGTCGCCTACCACCTGGTCGTCCGGGACGCCGCCCTGGCCACGCACCTTGGCCGCCACGTCCTCGGGCGTGCCGTGCCCGGCGCGGAAGTAGAGGTTGGGCGAGAGGGCTGCGTAGCCGTGGTGGGCGAACTTGCGGGTGACCTCGCGGTACCACTCGTCCCAGCCCGGCATGTGGTGGATGACCACCATGCCGGGGAAAGGCCCGGCCCCCAGGGGCCGGGCAAAGTAGGCGTTGATCAGCTCGCCCTGGTCCCCCGGCATGGTCATCGTCTCGGCAAGCATGCCTTCGTACATATCTGTCGTGTACATAAGTTCCCCTTGTGCTGAAGACTCGACTACCGCGTCGCGCTGGCAGTCTACTCCGGCCACAGGGGGAAGTCAAGCGCCATCAACCGATGGCCGGCGAGCGGCATACAGTGAGTGGAGAGGGTTTGGCAAAGGAGGGCGTATGGCGCGGGGAACGGTCTACAGCCTGGTGTTGATCCTCTGGTTGCTGAGCTTGGCAGGCTGCGCCACCCGGCTGCCCCAGCCGGCGCCCGCCCGCGCTGCCGCCACCGCCGTGCCAACGCCGCGCCCGCTGCGCCTCCTCTTCATCGGCAACAGCTTGACTTATGCCAATGACCTGCCCCGCCTGGTTCAGCAGGTCGCCACGGCAGCTGGGCAGCCGCCGCCGGAGGTCAGGATGGTGGCATCGGGCGGCTTTAGCCTACAAGATCACTGGGACGATGGCGCGGCCCAGGCCGCGCTGGCCGAGGGCGGTTGGGACGTGGTCATCCTCCAGCAAGGCCCGTCGGCCCTCCCGGCCAGCCAGCGCGAGCTACGCGCCTCAACCGTCCGCTTCGCCGACGTCATCCGACGCAGCGGCGCTCGCCCCGCCCTGTACATGGTCTGGCCGGAGCGCGAGCGGCTGTATGCCTTACCCGACGTCGGCCTCGCCTACGCGGCGGCGGCCCAGGCCGGCGACGGCCTGCTGCTGCCGGTGGGCGACGCCTGGCAAATCGCCTGGCAGCGCGACCCCTGTCTCCCGCTGTACAGCCCCGATGGATTTCATCCCTCCCCGACCGGGTCGTGGCTCGCGGCGCTTGTCATCTATGGGGGCGTCTACGGCGCCCGCGGGATAGACGTTACCTTGCCCGCGCCGCCCGATGGCCTCGGCCTTACCGCTGCCCAGAGCCAGGTTCTCCAGGAATCAGCCACAACGGCCCTCGTCCAGGCGAGGTCGCTCACGCTTGACGACCGCCGCCACCAGACGGTGTCGATTGTGCCCTGCCCACCGCCTTCACCTGTACGATAAATGGCCTGGTAAAGAAATGAACAGCAGCCAGCCGAGGCTGATGTCGGCCGGCTGCTGCGCTTACAACGCGAGGGACGCGCCGTGGGCGGCTACGGCTGGATGCGCACCACCTCGCCGTTCCCGGCGGCGACGCTCTTATTCGTCACGTACAACCCACCATCGGGACCGACGGCGATGCCGCCAGGCGCCATGAGGCCCTCGCTGGCGACTTCGGTCTTCGTGCCGTTGGGCGCGACGCGGATCACGGCTCCGGTTACGTCGCCGCCCGGCTGCTCAGCGGCGAGCAGGCCGTTCTTGGTAATCTCCACGACGTACAGCGAGCCGTCGCGGCCAAAGGCGAGGTCGACAATGTTGGTGAAGCCGCTGGCGAAGACCTCCGGCGTGCCGCCCTGGGCGGGAACGCGATAGACGTTGGCGCCGCCGACCGGGAAGGGGAAGCCGGTCAACTGGCCGACGTAGTAGTTCCCATCCGGCCCCAGGGCCACCGATGTCGGCACGGCCTGCATGGGAATCTGCGAGCCGGGGGGCATGCCCAGGAACGGCGGCGCGTCCACCATGCGGTCGGGGAAGACGGCCAGCGTCCTCCGCGATCCGTTGTCGTGGACCTCGATCAGGTCGTTGCCGCCGGCGTCGGCGATGATCTGCTTGCCCGGCAGGGCGAGGACGCTATACGGGTTGGTATCGACCTCGCCGCCGTCCGGATTGGCGGTCCCTTCGTAGGCGCTGATGTCGTTGGCGGCCCGCCAGCCGCGTTCCGGCGCGCCGCGCATGAGTTGACCCAGGCCGGCCCCGCCGGGGCCAAAGCTCGTGGTGCGGTTTTGGGGCGCGCCACCGTAGCCGACGATGACAAAGCCCTGGACCCGGTTGACAAACGAGATGTCGTGGGGGCCGGTCGCCGCTGTGCCATCCTCACCCGCCAACGACGGCAGGCCGGTCACGATGCGCTCCTGATAGTTCCGCGCCAGGTTGACGCGGGTAATCGACCCGCTCAGCCCAAAACACTGCTTGCCCTCCGGGCCGTCGACACACGGCCCCGAGCCACCGCGTCCCGCTTCTGCGACGTACAACAGGCCATCCGAGTTGAAGGCCAGCCCGCGTGGGTTGTTCAACCCGGAAGCGACCGTCCGCCACGTCGTGTCGGCGCCGGCGCTGCCCGCCTGCCCCAACGCCAACGCGACCACCGCCGCCAATGCGAGCCACAAGAAGTACCCCCGTCGACCCATGCTTCTTCTCCTTGTCGTGAGAGTGGAGAGTCCACCCCGATGGGTAAGAGCGGGAAGTATAGCATCAGTCTGGCGT
Organism: uncultured Anaerolineales bacterium; assembly: GCA_964557745.1. Taxonomy (GTDB): domain Bacteria; phylum Chloroflexota; class Anaerolineae; order Epilineales; family JAHCIE01; genus JAHCIE01. The sequence continues at coordinate 13,205 of CAZLBQ010000014.1, read as the reverse complement.
CGCACAAAATGGTCGCCTGTACTGTTCGTCAACCGCAAGCTGTTATAGGCAGTCGTCAAACAAGGCCGCCGCCCGCTCGTGCTTGCGAGCCATTTGCTCCGGGCGCGCCAGGCTGACGTGGAGATCGCGCAGCAGGCCATCGTGCAGGCCGTACACCCAGCCGTGGACGGCGACGGCTTGCCGCGCGCGCCAGGCGTGCTGGATGACCGTCGTCTCGGCCACGTTGTGCACCTGCTCGATGACGTTGAGTTCGCACAGCCGGTCCACCCGCTGCTCCAGCGTCGGTAGGCCGTCCAGCAACGGGCGGTAGCGCTCGTGGAGGGACTGCAAGGGCCGCAGCCAGTTGTCGATGAGACCGTGCTCCTGGCCGTCGATGGCCGCGCGCACCCCGCCGCACCGGTAGTGCCCACAGACGATGATGTGCCGCACGCGCAGCACCTCGACGGCGTACTGGACTACCGACAGACAGTTCAGGTCCATGTGATGGACCAGATTGGCGACGTTGCGGTGGACGAAGATGGCGCCTGGTAGCAGGCCGATGATCTGGTTGGCAGGGACGCGGCTGTCGGCGCAGCCAATCCACAGGTACTCTGGGCTTTGCTGCTCGGCCAGGGTCTGAAAGAAGGTCGGGTCGCGGCGCTGCATCTCGCTCGCCCAGCGCCGATTGTTGCTGAACAGGTCTGACAGCATAGGGTGGCTCTCACCTCTAGTATGAGCTATGCGGCATCTAGCGCGCCCCCGCTTTCTCCAGCAGCGCGCTAATCGCCTGGAAGCCGCGCCGCCGCGCGTGAGTGAGCGGGGTCACGCCGCTCCCGTCGGCCAGGTTCACGTTCGCCCCCGCCTCGACCAGCAGGCGCACGACCTCGGTATGGCGCGGCCCGCCGTCGCCCAGGATGATTGCCTCGAGCAGCGCCGTCCAGCCCAGGCGATTAACGTGATCGAGCTTGATATCCGTCTTCAACAACTCTTTAATGATGTCGACGTGGCCGCGATCCGCTGCTCGAATCAGCCCCGTGCCGTTGTAGCTATCGAGACTATGGACGTTGGCCCCATTCGCCAGCGTCAGGCGTAGCAGGTCTAGATTACCGCTTGCCGTCGGGATGAGATAGGCGCTCTGTCTCGTGTTGTCCTGGACGTTGACGTCGGCGCCGGCCTCAATCAGGAGCTTCGCCACCGCGAGTTGGTTCTGGTAGGCCGCCGCGATGAGCGCCGTCTGGCCGTTCTCATCCTGAGCGCGGACGTCGGCGCCCTCGGCCAACAGCCGTTGGACCGCCGTGACATCGCCCTGGCGGGCGGCTGCGATAAGCGCCCTGTCGCGTTCGCGTGTCGTCGGCATGGTGGGCCTCGCTGTCGCTGGCATGGCCGTCAGCGTTGGCGCGGCTCCGGTGACACTCCCTGTCTCGTCACCGCCTGGCGTGGCCTGCCCAACACAGCCCAGCACAGTGAAGGTCACGAGCGCCACGAGCCATCGCCATCGCCCCTGAGCCATGCCTCTCATCTGCCCTCGCTTTCGCTAGGACATCATTGTGCTGGAAACAGCGGCTCTTGTCAATGTCGGGAAGCCAGGGAGGCTCATCACCTGCTGCATTTGCTGACGGTGAAGATGCTCGTGGACGACGATGATACGGTAGGCGTCGAGCAGGCTGTAGACGACGAACGACAGCGACGGCGACGTGATGATGGTCTTGAGCAAGGCCTCATCCTGGCTGGCGCGCATCAGTTCCACCAGTTCGTCCTGACAGGCGAGGAAGCGCGCTACGATGCCACTGTCGAAGGCGCTGTGGGCCGGCCGCCAGGCTTCGGGCGCCTGGAGCTTCGTCGCGCTCCTCGGGTCGAGAGCCTTGATGAGGAACGAACCGAACAGTCCCGGTAGTCCCGGCGTCCGTTCCAAGAGTCGTGGCCGCCGCTCGCCCGCCCGCTGGCGGCGGATGACCGGAAAGTAGCTTGTGTTGGCCATGATGAGGTGGTCGAAGCACTGCGCCACGCTCCATTCAGCAGCTCTCGGCTGCCAGTTGAGTTGCTCGGGCGTCAAGCCCGTGAAGGTGGCGCGGACGTCGGTAGCGATGGCGTCGGCGTCGGCGATCAGGGCCGACAGGGGGGCATGACGGAAGTCGGTGATCATAGCTAGCTCCTTGGTGGCTCATCGGGCAACGAATAGCGAGCGACAAGAGCGTCCTCGACGGCGGCCAGGGGGTAGTGAGCCGGGTCGAGCGCATAATGTTGCGCGATGCCGTCGATGACGGCGAACAGGATCGCCGCTTCGATGGCGGGCCGCGGCGTGCCCCTCGCCTCGAATAACCCCTCCAGCGTCTGATGGATGGCGTCGGTCCAGGCGTGGAGCTGGGCGCCGAGGCCCGCGATGACGGCGGCCTGCATGCGGACGTGATACGAGAGCTGCCAGAAGCGCAAGTTATCGCGCATAATGGCGCAGCTGGTGCGGATGAGCTTCTCGAGGGGCGGGCGCGGGTCATCCGGGTCGGCGGCGGCCGCGAATGACTGTCGTACCTGGCTCATGCTCTGCTCGAACAGGGCGATCAGCAACTCGTCCTTGCTGGCGAAGTAGTTGTACAGCAGGCCCTGGGCGACGCCAGCGTGCTGTGCAATCTGGCGCACCGACGTCTCGGTGTAACCGTGCTGGGCGAAGAGCGTCAGGGCGCTGTCGAGGATGCGGGCGCGGGTCTCTTCGCGGATGAGGCTGTTTTGCTCAACGGTGCGTGGCATAGGAGTTATGAATGAATGGTCATTCAAAGAATGATAGCCGGTAAGCGGTTGCCTGTCAAGCGCCATCAAGCACAACGCGGCGGGTTCGCAAAAACCCTCCGCGTCTGGCCCACCTATCCTATCCTTCCTACCCCTCCTGCCCCTCCTGCCCTTCTTCCTACCCTTCCCACTCTTCCCACCCTTCCTCCCCTTCCTCTCCTTCCTATCCCATCCGCGCCGCCCGCTGCCGATACTGCCAGTCGAGGGCGAAGAGGACGGCGATGAGAGTCGGCGGGCCACACATAATGACGTAGACCGACCACGGGAAGCGCCCGCCCGCTGTGATGAGGTACAGGACGGCCAGGCCGAGGAAGAGCCCCGCCCCCACCAATTCCCATCGCCACGCGATACCCAGGGCCACGAGGATGAGGGCGGTGGGAATCAGGTGCATCATCAGGGCGACGACCGTCTCCCAGGGGCTGTAGCCGACGCCGAACACGTCCAGCGCGAACAGGCTGACAAAGGCCGCAAAGACGAGGACGAGGACACGCGGGGTCCAGAACAGAAGACGCTGCGTCTGAGTGGACATAGACCACCTCACTTCTCTCCCCTGTCTCCACTATGCCGCGTTTCCGCCATAATAGTGTGGAGGTTTGACTACACTGGGTGAAGGAAGCGCAACCGGGATATCTTTGGACAGAATTTACGGAATTGACAGAAGATACAATGCATCTATCTACGCTTGGCGTGCGTCTCCATCAGGAACAACTATCGTTCTGTTCTTCGTGCCCTCAGTGGCTTCAACAGCATAACGGACGCAGGCGGAGGACTTATGCTGGCGCAAGTCGGCGCGACACTGTCAGCCTACCTGGATACCTATGGCTTGCTGGCGATCTTCATTATCATGCTGGTCAAGGAGATTGGCGTTCCCGTGCCCATCCCCAGCGACCTGCTGATGCTAACGGCTGCCGCTCAAGCCGCTGCCGGCAAGATTACCCTCTGGCAGGGCTTCGTCGCCATCCTCGCCGCGATGGTCTTCGGGGCGTGGGTCCAGTACACCCTGGTGCGCCGCCTGGGGCGCCCCTTCGTCAACCGCTTCGGCCGCTACGTGGGCCTGCCACCCGCGCGCCTCGACAGCGCGGCGCAGGCCCTGCGCAAGGGCGGCATCACCGCCGTCAGCGTCTCGCTGACGACACCCGGTGTCCGTATCGCCACCGTCCCTGCCTGCGGCCTGGCCGAGATGCCCTACCGACTGTTCCTGCCCGGCGTGCTAGTCGGGAGCAGCGTCTTCCTCGCCCTGCACTTTGTCCTAGGCTACGTCGGTGGGCCGCTGGTGAGCGCCATCCTGGAGCGCCTGAACACGCCGCTGCTTGTCTTTATTGTGGCGTTCCTCATTGTGGGGTTGGTGGGATGGCTGCTCATTCGCCGCCGCGAGCGCTCGAAGGACCGCGACGCGACGCTGGAGAGCCTGGGGGATTGGGCGGACGCCTGCTGCCCGGCCTGCCTGGCCTTGGGCGCGGCGGCGCGGCTCCAGGGCAAGCCCGCCGCACGCTAGTTCGCCTAGAAAAGCGTGACGTTCCGGCTCGGCAACGCGGCGCGAGTAAGGAGATGAGGCAGCGGTGGCAGGGCTATGAACCTGCCACCGCTGCGCGATTATCGGGAGGGGGCTAGCCGCAGCCGCCGCCGGTCGGGCCGCGCTTGAGCTTGAGCTGAATCTTGGGTGTGTACTGGAACTTAAAGGTGTGGGGATCGGGAGTAGCCGCCGGTGAGCCGGCGCCGAGGGCGCTCTTGAAGGCGTAGGCCAGGCGGTCGCCGCCGAGGGCCGCAGCGGGCCGGAGGGTGGGGTCGACTGGGGCGAAGGTGGCCAGCCAGTGGTTGATACCGCCCTCCAGGATGTAGACGTTGGGCGCGCTCTCAGCCGTCAGCATCTTCCAGGCCTCGGTGGCTGCCCCCTCGTCGTTACTCATCGTAACAATGATGGTATTCTGCGGTTCGAGGGCCAGGGAGGGGATCAGGGCTGGCAGGCTGGCCAGAGTGACCTGGCGAGCGCCGGCGATGTGGAACAGGTTGTAGTCGGCCTCGCTGCGCACGTCGAGCATGATGACCTTGAGCGCGTCGTTGTGCAGCGTGTCCAGCAGTTCGCCGGGGTGAATCTGGACCGCCCGCTGGGCCAACAGGGGGGCCTTGACCGGCTCCAGCGCCTGCCACTTGTCGGCGGTGGTCGGCTGACCGATGAGAATCAACGCCACCGCGCCGAGCGCCAGTGCGCCCGCGCCGGCGTACCGTCCGCGTGGCTCGCGGCTGAGGTCCCTCTTCCCGACCAGCCGCTCCAACTGCTCGGCTCCCCAGAACATGAACAGCGCCATCAGCACAATCGCCAGCCCAACGACGCCGACCGGCAGACCGAAGAACTCGGGGATGGTCACGCGGCCCAGGTAGGAGGAGTTCCAGAAGGCGGCGAAGGAGTCGACGGTCTCGCCGAAGAGGAAGATGCCGAACAGGCCGCCGAGGACGAAGAAGAGGCCGTCAATCTTGAAGGTCGCCATCGAGACCAGCGACGTGCCGGGGCAGAAGCCGCCGATAATGAAGCCCACCCCCATGATGAGGCCGCCTACGATGCCGGGCCAGATGTAGGTGGGGTTGACCCACACGGCGTTGAAGTCGAGCAGGCCGAGGCCGGTGGCGGCGAAGATGAGAACCATGGCCGTCACAATCGCCCCGAACATGACCTTCAAGACGGTCAGGTCGCGGAAGTAGAACTGGCCCGCGAGCTTGGCGGAGTTGCCGAAGCCGGCGCTCTCCAGCACGTAGCCGAAGGCAAAGCCGATCACGAGCGCCACAACATACTGGCCCCAGTGGCCGAGGAGACTGGGCAGGACCAGCGGAAAAGGCGGCATACGTCCTCCACACCGAAATCGGGGCTAGAGCCACAACTTGCGGACGCTGTAGGCCAGCGCGTAGGCGCCGGCGAACACGGCGAACATGAACAGCCACGACCCCAGGGACAGCACCGCGCCGCCGGAGAGCGCCTGACCGGAGGTGCAGCCGCGGGCCATGCGCGCCCCGTAGCCCATGATGGCGCCGCCGACAAAGGCCATGACCCAGCGGGTGCGCGGCGTGATCTGCGGCCCGCGAATCGTCTCGACCTTGAGGCGGCCGTTGCGCCAGCCGGAGACGAAGCCGCCCACGATGGTGCCGAAGACGGCGAATACGTACCACGAATCGAGGGCGTTCTTGTCACCCCCGGCCATCTTCAGCAGGTAGGGGACGCGGTCGATGTGCTGGGGCGCGACGAGGTCCTCGACGAAGACGATGATGTTGTTCAGCCCGCCGGATGCGCCCAGCCCATTACCGGTCAGGAAGAAGGAGAGGAACAGGACGAGGCCCAGGGCGGCGGCGGCCAGGTACGGGTGGACATACGGCCGGGCGGGCCGCTCCAGCAGGAGGCGCCGGAGCGTCGCCTTCAGGTCGGCCTGGCTGCGCGTGGCGGGTCTCGGCGGGATGGGGCCGGTCTTGATGGTCATGGGGCGATATCTCCTGAGCGAGGCTCAATGCCGGCTGCCCCGCGACTGTCGGGAGGCGTCGGCGCGCTCTGCGCCTCAACCTCGTCCCAGCCCAGCATCATAGCCTGGATCGAGGCCAGGGGGGTGTGGCCGGTCGTGGTGAGGTAGACGTGCAGGACGACGAAGGACGTCAGCAGCCAGGCGATCATGGCGTGGAAGGGCGCGAGGAGCGTCAACCCGCCTAGCCGCTCGGCGCCGCTAGGCCAGCGCTGCGCGCCCCAGATGAGGGCGCCGGTGATGATCTGGGCCGGCAGCAGCACGTTGAGCAGGCCGAAGTAGGTGATCTGCTGCAAGGGGTTAAGTTTACGCTGTGGCGTCTTCGCGAACGGATGCGGCTCGTTCTTGAAGATGCCGCTTAGGTAGTAGCGTGTCTGAGCCAGGGCGCGCCGGGGCAGGCCGCGCGGCTGGGGAATGAACTGGCGCACCTCGCCGCTCGCCAGGTGGTAGAACAGGGATAGGCCGGCGTCGAGGATGACAATGACGGCGAGGACGTTGTGGACCTGGACGACCGAGCCAAAGGCGAACATGCCAAACAGGGCGGGCTTGTGGATGATCAAGCCGGTGAAGACGAGGCCCAGGATGGCGAAGGTCTGGAGCCAGTGCCACAGGCGCTCGTAGACGGTGTACATGTAGACGCGCCGCAGTTGGGGCGTGTGCCTCGGCTGGCGGAGTGAGCTGTACACGCGCAGCCCGCCGTGGGTCACGACGCCGAGAGTCACGGCGAGCAGAAGGCTGACGCCAAGCCAGTCCACCCAGGATACGTTCGAGTGGCCGAAGACGTACAGGCCGCTCTGCGCCAGGTTCTGCTGATAGCGGAGCGCTCCCTGCGCATCGCGGGTGACATTCCCGCCCTGGCGGGTGTTGGCCCCGCCGACCAGGGTGGGGGTCACGCCGCTGGGGCCGGCGCCCGCCAGTGTCACCGGCTCGGCCAGGCGCGAGGCCGGGCCATGACAGGTGATGCACGACGCCGTGGCCCACTTGCCGCCCACCACGTCGTGGCTGACGGTGTAGGGCTGCACGTCGCCGCTAATGCGCGGGTTCTTGAGGCCGCGGCTCGCCAGCCGGGCGGCAATGACGCTCTGCTTGGCGGGCGTATCCAGGACCAGCTCCTCGTCGCCGAGGGTCCCGTCCTGGTTGGCATCCAGCGCGGCCAGCGCCTCGGGGGCGTAGGTCTGGCCGTCGAACCAGGCCGCCTGGAGGTCGAGGAGCCGCACCGGGCGTGGTGGGTCGTTGTAGACCCAGTACCAGGCCGTGATCAGGTTGTGGGGCGCGAGACGCTCCTGCCCGTCCGCGTCCTCGCGGAAGAGCAGGGCAGGGCGGAAACCCTCGACCAGCGAGGCCGCGCTCTGGGGGTCGCCGTTGACCCCGCGATACTCGCGGCGCGGCTCGCCCTGGGGAGTGAGGACGGTCCAGTCGATGGCTTGCAAGGCTGGGGCGTAGAGTTGCGGGACGTGGCACGTCTCGCAGGCCAGGGCGTTCAGATGGCGTTCGGTGTAGGGCAGCCAGTTGTGGGTCGCCGCCGCGTCGTGGCAGCCCTCGCAGCGGCGCATGGTGTCGGCCAGCTCGGGGGCGAGGGCGTGCTGGGCGCTCGGCGCTGTAGCGAAGTCGTGGCTGGGGCGCTGGAGGTACTCACCCAGGGACAGGCGGCGCGGGTCGAAGGCGACATGGTCGGGGCGTGTGGCCGCCTGCTCCTGGTAGTAGACCGGGTTGTTGAGGGAGAAGTGGCAGTTCACGCACTGGACCTGGCGCGCGGCGTGGACGTCCCAGGGCCGCGTCTGCTCGGCCTTGTGGGTCAGGTTCAGCCCGGAGGCGGACACCATCTGCCCGGCGATGATCTGGCCCGTGGTCAGAGTGTTCCACGGCACGCTGGGCGGGTCGGCGAGGGAGACAGGTGTCTTCGCGTCGGTGTGTACCAGGCCGTGGCACTGGCCGCAGTTGGCGTTGGTGGGGGCTTGCAGGGTGACGAACTCGGGCTTGAGGCGGCCGTCGGCGTCGAAGGCAGCGGGGTTCCAGCGGTAGCCGTTCCCCTCGGCGGTGACCAGGCCGGAACCGGCCAGAGTGGCGGTGTTGGCCCAGCGGAACTGACCCTGCTCGAGGGCGGTGATGCGGGCCTCATTGTTGGGATTCGGAGTGTGACATAAGAAGCAGTTCATCTCGACGCCGCCGGAGGCGCGCCAATCCCAGGCGGTGGGCTGCCCCGTGGTCGGGTCCAGGCGGGCCGTCGCGGGGTTGGCGGGGTCGGGCGGCAGCTCGGTAAGGGGGCGGCCGTCGCGGGACCGCAGCGCCGGGCCGCCGCCGACGTGGCGGTCGCCGAAGGTGGCGATCCAGTCAGCGATGCCCATGTCGAGGAGTGGGTCGCCGGGCGCCGAGAGGGTGCGGTAGCGGAGGGGGTCCCAACGGCCGAAAGCACCGGAGTTGGTATCCCAGGGGCGGCCTCCGGGGACGGGGCCTGAGGCGGTCAGCTTATCCTGGCCCAGGGTGGCGTGGTAGCTGTGGGACTGGATGAAGGCCGTGTCGTGGCAGGCGCCGCAGGTGCGCTCCGTGGAGACGGGGCGCGCGGAGACGAGAACCGACGCGCCCTGGTCGTCCAGGACAGGGAAGGTTGGATGGAGCCGCGCCGCGGGCGGGGGCGGCTGGTCGGCCGGGCGGGCCTTCACAGCATTCTGGGTGAGGGCCAGGAGAGAGACCACCAGCCCGAGGGCCAGCACGAGGCGTAGACGGAGCAAGATGTTCATGGCGCTACCTCACTTCGCCTGGCTGCGGCCGCCCCACTTCATGGGGTCGCCGGGGTAGCCGAGGGCCTGCCAGTCCATGCGCCCGTCGGGGCCGTGGCAGGCCTCGCATTGCAGGGCCTTCTCGGCAGGCTGGACCATGTGGGTGGCCGGGTAGAACATCCAGGTCTCGGTGAAGCCGTAGGCGCCGGAGAACTTTACGCCATTGTCGCGCGCCCCCAGGGCGAGGGCCGACGGCCAGTCGAAGGTCGTCCAGTAGCCGCCCTCGCCGGCGGTACGCGGGGGCAGCAGGATGTTGAAGCGGGTGTCGTAAGGCTGGCGGGCGACGTGGACTTTGAAGGGCGCGATCTTGGCCTTCGGGTCCTGGATGCCGCCGGCCGGCTCGTTGATCATCGTCGGCTTGCTCGGGTCGATCTGGTCGCCCATGAGGTAGCGGTAGCTGTTGTCGCCGTTGAACCAGCGGTAGGTGGGAACAACGTTGTCCTCATAGAGGAACGCACCTTTGATCTTGAGGTAGGTGTAGTGGTCGTCGGGGCGGTCCTGGCCCGCCTGCGACCAGTCCCAGGAGACTTTGGTGGGATTCTTGAGGGCGACAGCAGGCACGTGGCAGCTCTGGCAGACCACATTCGGGACGTGGGCGCTGATGCGCTCGTCCTCGTGCAGGCCGGGGGCGTGGCAGTCGGTGCACTGGACCTGCTGCGACTGGGGGATGGTGAGGTTGTCGCCGAGCAGGCGGCCCTTGATGGCGTGGTCCTGGGTGGTGTGGCAGTCCGTGCAGCGCATGTCCAGCCGGCCCATGTGTACGTCAAGGGTCTCGGTGGGGAAGTTCAGGCTGGGGTCAAGGTCGCCGTGCTTGACATTCTCGCCGCCGCCACCCTGGTAGTGGCACGCGCCGCAGTTCTCACGGCGCGGCAAGCGCACGCTCTGCGCTGCGGCGGCCAGGTCAACGCCCGCGGCGGGGAAGCCGTAGTCGCCCTTGGCATAGGTGTCGGGCTTGGCGTGGCAGGCCAGACAGTCGACGTTGAGAGGGTTCTGGAAGTCGAAACTGGCGTCGGACCAGCCGTAGCCCGTGTGACAACTGGTGCACTTCTTCTCATTGCCGGTCGCGGCGATGCAGAAGTTGTTGAGTTGGGTCTTCTTGCCGATGGTTACCGGCTCTGTGCGCCAGGCGGGCTGGACCGGCTCGCCCTCCCACGTCCAGTGGCTGGTCGCCATCACCTGGCGCGCGCTGTCGGAGTGGCACTCCAGGCAGGCGCGGGTAACGTCAGACCCGCTGGCGTAGGGGCCTTTCAGGAGCGCCGTGTGGTCAGTCTCGGGGACACGCTGGGGGAGCCTGGCCTGGGGATTGTCCGGGGGCGGGGCGGTCCGTGGTATCAGAATCAGGAGCGGAACGGTAATCAGCAGCAGCGTCGCGGCCAGACCCATGAGCCAGGTCGAATGGCGCCTCAAAAAGGCGAGAAAAAACATGGCGGCCTCTGGGATTTACGATTGTTTGACGACCCAGCTCAATCGCGCGGGTGAATTGAAATCTCCGCGGTGAGCAGGGCAATACGGGCCAGCGTTTGGCGGGCCAGGTAGCTCTCGTAACCAATATTGGACAGGGCGTTGGCAATCACCGCCAACAGCTCTGTAATCTGGAGCGCCCGGTCGGCGCCCACAATCTCGATAGAATCCATCGCGTCGGCCAGGGCCTCGCCAGCGACTCCGATGCGCTCGCCGGTCGCCAGCGCCTGGGCGCGAAATGCCTCCGCGTTGGGAGGTTGCGTCAAGAACTGACCGGCGGTGACCATACCCAGCCGCCGGCCGTTCACTTCGACCGGCGCGCTGGCATACTGGATGCCGGCATGGCAGGTGTGGATGCAGGCGCCCTGCTCGGTGGACTGGGCAACGGAGCGCCACGAGGTCTGGCAGCCCGCCATACCGGTCTCGGTCGTGTGTACCAGCTGGCAGAAGCGGCTGCACCGACGGCACGGCATGAGGGGTTGCCCATCCTGGTTCGTGACGAATGAGGAGACGCCCAGAATCGAGGCGAAGCGATCCTGGATGCTCTGGATAGTCTGAATGGGGATCAGGTCAGACAGGGAGAGGTCGGACGGGGTGTCCGGCGGGGTCGCGGGCGGGCGGGACGGCTCGCGGTCGTGGCGCTGGAGCCAGGCATCGATTGCGTTGGCGGAAAATCGCCACTGGCCGCCGACGCGCAAGGCCGGGAGCTCGCCCTCTTTGACAAGGCGATAAATGGTAATGCGATCGAGCTGCAGGCGCTCACTCAGTTCACGCGTGGTGAGCAGTTGGTCGGGCATGATGGCTTGGCTGCCCTCGGCGGCTAACCTTGGAGGCTCATCCCTCTGTGCCGCCATTCTCTGACCCTATTGTACCACGACTTTAATCAATTTGCAATACGTTGTTATAGATTTTTACACGTGAGGAAGGGAGTTTAAGCGGATGCAATGGAACGTCTGTCACGCCGCGTAGCGGGATGACTACCCCACGTTGTCAAAAGTCACTTGCATTCGCCCGCTACCCGGCGCATACTGATGGCAGAAAGGAGGCCGTATGCCTTCCCCATCTATCGCCATCATCGGCGCCGGCATCGCCGGCCTGGCCGCGGGCTGCTACGCCCAGATGAACGGCTACCAATCCCAGGTCTTCGAACTGCACGAGATTCCCGGCGGGCTATGCACGTCGTGGGAGCGCAAAGGCTACATCTTCGACGGGGCCATCCACTACCTGTTCGGCTCTGGCGAGGGTCAGCCCTTCAACGCCGTCTGGCGAGAGCTGGGCCTATTCGAAGGGCGCCAGTTCGTCCACCACGACGAGTTCATGCGCATCGTCGACACTGACGGCCGCACCTTCACCGTCTACGCCGACCCCGACCGCCTGGAACAGCACATGCTCGAGCTGTCGCCGCGCGACGCCAAGCTCATCACCTGGTTCGCCGACAGCGTGCGCCGCTTCCAGCGCTTCGACATGTCGCGCATGGCTCAGCAGCCACGCTCGCTGATGGAAGCGAAGGACGGCTTCGAGATGGGCCGCAGCATGCTGTCCTTCGCCCCCGACCTGGCGCGCTGGGGGCTGGCGACCGCCCAGGACTTTGGCGAGCGCTTTGAGGACCCCTTCCTCCGCCGCGCCGTGCCCCTCATGTTCGGCTGGTCCACCATCCCCATGGTGGCCGGGCTGATGCAGCTGGCCTACATGCACAGCAAAAACGCCGGCTTCCCCGTCGGCGGCTCGCTGGCCTTCGCCCAGGACCTGGAGCGCCGCTACCTGGCCCTCGGCGGCCAGGTCCACTACAAGGCCCAGGTCGAGAAGGTGCTGGTCGAGAACGACCGCGCCGTCGGCGTGCGCCTGTACAACGACGAGGTCTACCCCGCCGACTACGTCATCTCCGCCGCCGATGGCCGTGGCACCGTCTACACCCTGCTCGACGGGCGCTACGTCGACAAGTCCGTGCGCTCGCTGTACGATGGCCACCTGCCCATCCTGTCCGAGATCCAGGTCTCGCTGGGCATCAACCGTGACCTATCGGCCACGCCCCACTGGCTGACCTATCTCATGGACGAGCCCGTGCTCATCGCGGGTGAGCCGCGCACCGACATTGGCTTCAAGCACTACTGCTTCGACCCCACGCTGACCCCGCCCGGCAAGTCGGCCATGGTCGTCCTGTTGCCGTCCGACTACGACTGGTGGCAGCGCATCTACGGCCACCACCTCTACAAGACCGAGCAGGACCAGGTGGGCGACCTGGTCATTGCCGAGTTGGAGAAGCGCGCGCCGGGCATCCAGGCCGACATCGAGGTCGTGGACGTGGCGACGCCAATGAGCTACGAGCGCTACACGGGCAACTGGCGCGGCGCGACGACGGGCTGGCTGCTGACGCCCGACACGATGAAGCTGATGCTGATGGGCGTCAACCAGACGCTGCCGGGGCTGGCGAACTTCTACATGGCGGGCCAGTGGGTCGAGCCCGGGGGTAGCGTCCCCCTGGCGGCCATGTCGGGCCGCAAGGCGGTCCAGCTCATCTGCCACGACGAGGGCAAGCCGTTCGAGACGGCGGCGCCGGTTGGCGTTGTCCAGCCGTCAGGCGTGTGACTTCACATCGAGAGGGAAGTTCCGGAATCGCGGAGGCCGCTGAACGGCACGGAAGACACAGAAGAGGTGACGCTTGGCGACTCTTTTTCCACGTCTTCCGCTGCCTTCCATGACTTCCGTG